>JBATDO010000157.1:0-19184 GCA_049663505.1 Sphingorhabdus sp. | reverse complement strand
GCACGCAAGTCCGCCGAGCAGTTCGCAAACGATTCAGGAACAGACGTCGGCAGCATCAAATCCGCAACACAAGGCTATTTCGAAGTCACTGCGCGTGATGGCGACAGCTCGGGCGGCTGGGGCGTGTCAGATACACCGTACAAGAAGGTCCGCGTGGTTACGACAGTCGAATATTATCTCGATTGAACCGGTTCGGCTGGCCGATCGGACGTCGCTTCCAATGCCGCCAGCTGGGTACGTGCCGTATTGGCTTGCCGGCTCGCAGGTGCAATCGCGAGAACCTGCTCCCATTGCTTGCGAGCAGAAGATTCATCGCCTGCGGCAATGGCGATATTTCCCGCTTCTAGCGCAACTGCAGGATCGCGTGGCAACAATGTCGCGGCCGTCTGGATAAACCCCAATCCATCAGCAAGTTTTCCCAGGCGTCGGGCCAGTGTTGCCGACAAGAGCCATGCGGCTCCATTTTCCGGCCCAAGTTGTCGCGCATTTGTGAGGGCAATAGCCGCTTCGTCGGGCCTGTTGAGCATAACCAGCGTACGCGCGCGATCAATTTCGATATCGGCGCGTTCGGTCTTGGTAAGGACAGGCAAAAGCAATGCCTTGTCGAGTGCGGAAAGAGCATCGCCAGGCATGTCCGCTGCAATCGCGGCATTGCCTGCCTGCGCCCAGAATCGCGCTGCCCGATTGTCGGCGTGGCTTTCGGCACCTTGGGCCGCATCGTTCAGTAGACCAATTGCCTCGGCAAAGCGAAAATCGCTGGCCAATGCAAAACCTTGACATGCCTTGGCCAAATAATCGCCGCCTTGCTGGACCCACAGGCTCGCATCGACGATCGCTGCACTTGGATCGCGCTGCGCCATCGTGAGGCACTCTTCGAACTGGAGCTCATTCAGGGTCGGCAGTGGCTTTTGGGCAACCGCAGGCGACGATTGCAGCATCAATAGGATAGCAAAAAGCATGGTTGCTCCTGAAAAGGCATCAGACTGGCAGCTTGGCGACAACCTCAATCAGCAGGGCTATATCCTCGTTGCGTGAAAGCCGGTGGTCGCCGTCTTTTAGCAGGATCGTCTGCACATCAGATGAACGAAGCTGTTGTGCCAATTTCAGGGAAATTTCCCAAGGGACGTCTGGATCGCGCTGCCCATGCAGTAATCGCACTGGACAGCCAATGGGAATTTCCCTGCCCAATTGTTTATTGGCTTCACCCGATTGCCAGAACTTGCGGGTCGTGACCATCGGGTCATAACCATATCCGCTTGGGCGCTCGACAAAGCCTTGAGCAAGTAATTCGGATTTCTCGGTATCGCTGAAACCCCAGTCGGTAAAATCCGGTGCAGCTGCAATCCCGACAAGGCCCTTGAGGCTGTTGCCAAGTCGCCCGGCCACAAGCAGCATCAGCCATCCACCCATCGAGGACCCGACCAGTATGACCGCTGCCAGTCCGAGATGGTCGATGACCCGGAGCACATCATCGCGCCAGATTTCGAGTGTTCCGTCGTCAATCCGTCCACCGCTTTCGCCGCAACCCGAATAATCCAGCCGAAGCATCGCACGGCCCTCTTGCTGCGCCCAGGCCGTCAAAGCCTGGGCCTTGCCGCCCTGCATGTCGGACATGTAGCCTGGCAGAAAGACAATTGCCGGACCGGTCCCTGCAACATAGCGATATGCCAGGCGAACGCCGTCCGGGCGGGTTACATAATCTGGTGTCGGTTCAACGAAAATCAGATCACCCAGTCAACTGTCAGCATTTCGGCGACCGCTTGCCCCTTGGCGCGGCGCTGTTCGACCATGATCGTGTTCAGACGCTTGACGGTATCGCTTCCTGAAGTGATGCAAAGCCCAGGGACAGCTGCGTGAACGAGGGCTTTCAAGCCGCCCCAGATCATCGCAAAGCCAAAACGGCTGGCTACACCAAAGTGCTCGAGGTAATTTTCATCGACGCTCTTGGGATGATCGATAAACAGGCGACGAAACATGGGGCAAAACTCCTTTTCAGCCGTCCCATAGCGGGCGTATCACTTGAAATCAAAGCCGAAGCCTTCCTTCGCCGTGCGATCCTGCGCGCACATCGTCTTGAGTTCGAACCACTCAGCAGAGGTGAGCGCGGGTCTGTAACTCTTGGCCTTGTCTATACTGGCCTCGAATGCCTTCTTTCGTTCGCGCGACAAGGGGTGGCTCGACATGTAGCCTGCAATGCCGCTTCCGGCTTCCTGCTCGCCATCGCTTCCATCCAATTTTGACAGGCGGTTAAAAAAGGAAGCCGTGCCTACAGGCGAAATCGATGCCTTGCCGAGCACTTTCATCGAATGTGCATCTGCTTCTGCTTCGGCGCTGCGACTGTAGCTCATCGCGAGCATGTTGCTGACCACTGCGCCACTATTGCCATCAACGCCGCCCAGGACGACCGCGAGGCCCATCTGACGGAGCAATGCCTGCATGACATGCTTTTCGCGCACATGGCCGATCTCATGCGCCAACACACCTGCGACTTCATCGGGAGACCGTGCCTGCTTCACAAGGCCATCGAACAGGATGACCTTTCCGCCGGGCAAGGCGACCGCGTTGATCATATCGATCTTTGCAATTTCGACCTGCAGATCTCCCGGGTTGTCATCCAGCGACGCGGTGAGCTTCTTGAGCGCGGCAGTCCCCGCCGGAGTATGACAAAAACGACCACCAAAATCACCCACAAGTGCATCACCGATCGACTGGTCGACGCTGGCTGGAATGAGGGGAGCGAGCCATTGCGGTGAAAGCAAGACAACGGCAACGACTGCTGCACTTATCGCGGTAAAGGCGATGCTCGCCTTGCCGAGGCCAAGTCGGTCGACCCAGCTTCCATATTTGCGTCGGGCGGGAAGCATCGCGGCCAGGTTATCGGGGACAGGACCCGAAATACCGAGCCGCCAGCCATCGTGATCGGCAAGGCCGTAGACATCTGCGCCGCCCTGGTTCGCGATATATTCGACTTCTGCAAAGGAAAATGGCCCGTGTCGGCGCTCGGTCTCGCTCAGGTAGAATTGACCACCAATGACTTGCACCTCGACATTTCGGCGCACCGCACTTTTGCCATCATAGTGCCAGGCAGAGAAAAACGCGCCCACCAGCTAGATCGCTCCCACGTCAAATGCGTCGAGGAGACCTTCACCATGCTTTGAAACGACTGTTTCCGATTGGGTCAATTCGTCGAGATTGATTTCGCCATAAGCTTCCATGTGGGTGATGAAGAATTTCCAGTTGCGGTAAGGCATGAAGATATATCCAATCCCCAAGGTACACACCACGATCGCCATGTTGGCAAGAAAGAACAGGATCCAGTCCGGTGCACGAGCCTTGAAATCAAATTCGAGATTGTGGAGACGAAGTCCACCCACCGCCAGGCGAAAATATTTGCTGTAAAATGCCAGGGCTGCAAGCGGCAAGATAATATAGATGGAAAATATCGCCAAGATGACGAAAATGCCGCCCAAGGCCATCCCTGTTCCACTGAGCGCATCAGGAGTGCCGCCCGATGCAGCAACGCTTATGCCGAAAGCCACGCCGCCTACGAACAGCAGAAACGGAACAAGGTAAAACAACAAGTATCTCTTCATGAGAGGCTGCCACTGTGCGGTCGCGTTAAACCGGTGAGGGCCAAAACTCATCGCATTCCAGCGTTCATTCCACAACGAGATCATTGACCAGGGAACCATCAGGAAAATGGGGAGCCATCCGGCAACCGATTTCCACATGTAGGAAAGCCCATATCGAAATCCCGGGTCGTCACTTCCTCCACGGATACCCCGCCAATAAGTCCTGCTCAGCCGGTAGCGCAGCGCCCGAAAATAGGCGACGCCGGTGAGGTAAAACAACATGACAATCATCAGCAGCGTAACAGCCGCGGCAAGCATCGACTCGCCTCGAAAGACCAGGCCTTGGGAGATCATCTGGATCACGAAGATCGGTAAACCGATCAGGAAAAATACCATTATAAAGCCAATGAACAGCTCCATGCCGCGTCCGGTCCACTCGAGCCGTTCGTCAATGAAGTCCGTTTTTCCCCACAGATATTCGCGTTCGCGCGTCGTGGCCCAGAAGCGATAAACACCAAGGGTGACAATTGTGAGCAGCAAGTTCGGAAAAGCGATTTTCGCAAATTCCTGCCAGGTTCCATGAAACCGGAATGCGCTGTGGCGCTGGGCCAGATCCTCGCTCATTGATGACATGCTCCCTATAGTCCTGGCGAGGATGCGCGGAACAAGGAAGATTTGTCAAGAAAAGCAACGTAAAACAACGACGCGCTTCGACAAAAGCGCGTCGTTGCCCAAATTCACTGAACTGTCACGGTCACCGCACGGCGGTTCTGTGCCCAGGATTCCTCGTTCGAACCCAGAGCCGCGGGGCGTTCCTTGCCATAGCTGACCGTCTGGATCCGCGCAGGATCAACGCCAAGCGAGGAGAGATAGTTTTTTGCAGCATTGGCTCGACGTTCGCCAAGCGCCAGATTGTAATCACGCGTTCCGCGTTCGTCGGCATGGCCTTCGACCGTTACCTGCGTATTTGGATAACGCGCGAGCCATTGAGCCTGGCCCTGCAAGATGACCTGGTCAGCAGCATCAACATTGAAACGGTCCGTGTCGAACAAGATGCGATCCCCGCTTTGCCCGACCGACTGCAGGAAGTCTTCCTGACTGCCCGGAAGGACTTGCCCACTATTTGGATCGGCGTCGGTCTGACCCTGCGTCCCATAATCGGTACCTTCGGCAACGGGTGGCAATTCCTTGACCTCTTTCTTGCCGCAACCGGCGACAAGTGCCGATGAGGCCAGCAGAATCGCAGCCAGTTTGAGTTTGTTGCTTTTCATTAGCTTTCTCCTTGTTCTCAGCCCCGTTTAATTCGGTATCATGGCAATACCGGCCCCCAGGCCGGGTCCGATCCATCGACCGGCGTTGGCAGCTTGCGCTCATTTGCACCTGTCAGGTCAACCTGCCAGATGCTTGTTTTACCACTATTCTTCTCGGTGCGGAAGAACTGGATGACGCGGCCATTGGGCGCCCATGTCGGTGCTTCGTCTTGCCAGCTGTTGGTGAGCAGGCGTTCGCCCGACCCATCAGGCTGCATTGTGCCTACCCGGAAATCACCGGCGATGCGTGTATAGGCGATCAGGTCGGCACGTGGACTCCATTCGGGAGTGGCGTAACGACCTGATCCGAAACTGATGCGTCGCTGGTTTGATCCGTCTGCATTCATCACGTAGATCTGCTGGCTACCTGATCGGTCGCTCTCGAATACGATCTGCCTGCCATCAGGCGAAAAACTGCCGCCAACATCAATTCCTGGTGAACTTGTAAGCTTGGTTGGATTACCTCCGCTGACAGGAACCTTGTAGACATCGGTATTGCCTGCAACGGCCATCGAATAGAGGATGGCCTGGCCATCGGGTGACCAACGCGGCGCAAAGGTTGGATTTTTGGACTGCGTGATGAGCCTCTGGCGACCGCCGTCAATATCATAGACATAGATACGCGGATTGCCGTCGACATAGGATAGATAGAGGATTGACTTGTAATTTGGAGAAAAGCGCGGCGTGAGCGCGGTAGACTGCCCGTTGGTTATGAAGCGGTGATTTGCGCCATCTGAATCCATGATGGCCAGTCGCTTCACTCTTTTTCCCTTTGGGCCGGTCTCAGCGATATACGCGATGCGGCTGTCGAAGAACGGTGCCTCACCCGTCAGCTTTGAATAGATTGCATCGGCACATTTATGGGCAGCACGGCGCCAGTCCTTTGGCGGGACGTTGAAGCCGAGCCTTGTGACTTCACTGCCAAAGCCAACATCGTAAAGATAGCAGCCAACAGTCAGGTTCCCGTCCCCGCCAACACGGACAAAGCCCTCGACCAGTTGCTCGACATTTCGCCCTTTCCAGTAATCGAATTGCGGTGCAGTTACCTCGCCAAGCGAGATTGCCCGCAGGCCATTTGGTCCCTGCGTTTCGAATACCCCTGATGCTCGAAGGTCTGCCGAAATGACTTCGGCAATCTGGCGTCCCAGCGCAGTGCTGTTACCGGCCGCGGTGTCAGTGGGTGTCGGTGCAACGAGCGCCGGTACCGCAATCGAACGTGTCTTTGCTGTGTCGAATTCCACCAGCTCGGGTTCGTCTTCTGACGCAGGCGCAGGTGCAGCGTTCTGTGCAAAAGACAGGCTGCTTGCACCAAGCAATGCCAATATGGCCATGAGCAGCGATGGCAATGAAGGGTATTTCGGCGATTTCTGCATGACTTGCTCCTTGCTTTTCAACCGCGTGGTTTCAAACGCATCGAATGTGATTTCCACACATCGTGATATTCCGGATCCAGGCCCTTATAGGGCGATGCTGCCCTGACTGCGCCTAAAATGCATTGCTTGAGTGGCTCGGCCTGGGGGCGATTGCTATCCGTGATGCCAGTTTGTCCCCCATAAGTGACGTTGAGCAAGCGTCCCGAGGAGTCCAGGCTCAGCGATACGGTTGTCACAATCCTGCTGATCTCGATTCCTGAAGGCGTGCATGCTTCGACGCGCCGTTGAATCTGTGGTCCGAGCAATGTCGTTACCTCACGCTTCACTTCGGCTGCACTTAGGCGGGCAGGTGTTCCAACCGCCGTGCCGGAACCAGGCGCCTTTCCGACCTTGTTGATGGCCTCCTCGAAGCTCTTGCTGAGCCCCCCAGTCTTTGCAGGAGCTGTTCCCGTGCTGCTCTTTGGCGAAGTAGCGACCGGTTTTGACGTGGGTTTCTTGACAACGGCCTTCTTCTCGATCGTCTTTTTTGTCGTCGGCGTTTCGCGCTTGATAGGTTTTTCAACAGGCGTGACCTGGGGCTTTTCGACCGGCTTTGCAATTTGCATGACTGGCGGAGCCGGTTGTGGTTCTGCGGGTTCTGCTTCACCGGGCGCAGGGGGAGCTGATTCTTCTTGTATGGCATCAGGCGCAGTCGAGACTTCTGCAACTTCTCCCACGAGTGATACCGCAATGGGCTGGGGCTTTTTTAATCGATCAGAAGACATCAAGAGACCGAACGCCATTGCGCCCAGCAAGATGACATGGCCACCAATAGCTGCACCAAGTCCCAGTTTTTCTGCCCGGTCCATTTTCATGTTGTTAGTTTTCGCCAGATGAACCGGTTGTGACCAAGCTCACACTATTAAGTCCCGCACGGTTCAGCTCACCCATAACACGCATCATTTGACCGTAGCTTATCCCGCGATCGCCGCGCAGCATGATCTGGCGAGGATCTTCGACATTTTGCGCAGCTGCAATCTCGCCCAGACGTGCGGGAAGCTCGTTTGGCAATACCGGGGTACCGTCAATGAAGGTTGCGCCGGCCTTGTCGATGCTGATCTCGATCGGTTCCTTTTTCTGGTCCAGTGCGTTTGCCCTGCTTTCTGGCAGCTCGACGGGAACCCCTGAAACCAGCAACGGAGCGGTGACCATGAAGATGATAAGCAGCACGAGCATGACATCGACCAGGGGGGTGACGTTGATTTCTGCCATGGGGGAACGGCGTGCGCCGCGTCCCCGCCGTCGAGCATGGCCACCTGATGACATGTTCATCGCCATGGCTCAGCCTTCCCGTTCCAGCTCGCGTGACAGTGTCCCATGGAAACCGTCCGCAAACCGGCCCATGCGGGCCTCATATTGGTTCAACCTGTGGGAAAAGCGGTTGTAGGCGATCACGGCAGGAATGGCTGCAAACAGGCCAATAGCAGTGGCGAACAAGGCTTCGGCAATACCCGGGGCAACCACCGCCAGGCTCGAATTCTGTTCGGCGGCGATCGCGGCGAAACTGCGCATGATCCCCCAAACGGTGCCGAACAGCCCGACAAAAGGTGCAACAGAACCGGTCGTGGCGAGGAAATTCAGTCGATTGGCCAGCTTGTCGGTTTCTGCTGCAATGCTGGCATCCATTGCGGTTGCAAGACGTTCGCGCGTCCCGGCCCGGTCAACCGTGGGTCCATTGGTCGATCTGCGCCACTCGGACACGCCTGATGCAAATACCTTGGCAAGTGGCAGGTCGCTCTTGCCATGCGCTCCAAAAAAGCCGTCGATATCGCTGCTGTTCCAGAAGTCGCGTTCAAACTTGTCGCTTTGGCGGGAGATACCCGTCATTTTCACAGTGAAGCTGATGATGATTGTCCAGGACCATATGCTGGCAAGTGCGAGGCCTATAATGACGGCCTTCACCACCCAGTCGGCGTCCATGAACAGCTTGATCGGAGAGAAGCTCGCGCCTTGCGCCAAGATGAGTAAGTCCATGTTCATCCTTCAAAATACCCTGTCTTGTTGTCGATAATCGATTGAAACGCTGCAACCCAGTGCTTGGGTTGACGACGCGGTCGACCGTCTGGAGCGACAAAAGCGGCCTTTACCTGTGCATCAAGCAGCAGTTCACCATTGCGGCTGACTGTTTGATGAATGTCGCAACTTGCCGCCCGTACCGCTAAAACCTTGCTCGTGACAACAAGCGCATCGTCAAAATGCGCGGGTTTACGATATCTGAGCGTTATCTCGGTCACTGCATAGGCGCCTTCGCCGGCGGCGTGGGAAGCACGCTGGTCAATGCCGACGCAGGTGAGCATATCGGATCGCGCACGTTCCATGAAATGCAGATAACGGGCATGATAGACTACGCCTGAAAAATCAGTGTCCTCGAAGTAGACGCGCACCGCGAAGAAATGATCGTGGCCATCGAAATGACCTTGATATGGCTGGGGAAGGCTCATCGGGTGTTTGCTTAACCGCAGAAATTCGGCACGGGAAGAGGGTTATCAACCTGCAGGCTCAATTGATCGTGCGAACGACTCCGTCTGTCATTTGTCGAATAGGCCTTCCTGCGACCCAGCAGGGGGATTGAGACCGAGATGTTTCCATCCCGGCGCATTGAGTGCTCGGCCCCTTGCGGTGCGAGCAATAAGCCCGAGCTGGAGCAGGAAGGGTTCCACGACATCCTCGATCGTATCGCGTGGTTCCGACAGTCCGGCAGCAAGTGCCTCGACCCCTACAGGTCCCCCGCGGTAGATATCTGCAATCATGTGGAGGTAGCGTCGGTCCATTGCATCGAGGCCCAACGCGTCGACTTCAAGGCGGGTAAGGGCGTTGTCAGCTATTTTTGCTGTGACAACGGGTTCGCCTG
This sequence comes from Sphingorhabdus sp., assembly GCA_049663505.1. Taxonomy (GTDB): domain Bacteria; phylum Pseudomonadota; class Alphaproteobacteria; order Sphingomonadales; family Sphingomonadaceae; genus Sphingorhabdus_B. The sequence goes on along the minus strand of JBATDO010000157.1, from coordinate 10,039 downwards.
CCACATTGGCAAAATCACGAACGCGCCGCAGGAGTCGACCGGCGATGCGCGGTGTACCTCGAGCGCGCTTTGCAATTTCGCGCGCGCCGTCCGGCGCGATGCCAAGCTCGAGCAGTCGCGCAGCACGCGTGATCACGAGTTCGAGCTCATCATGGGTGTAAAAATTCAACCTCACTGGAATGCCGAAACGGTCGCGCAGCGGGGTGGTAAGAAGTCCCTGCCGCGTCGTTGCGCCAACCAAGGTGAACGCAGGCAAGTCGATCCGTACAGATCTTGCCGAGGGGCCTTCACCAATCATGATATCGAGCGCTCGGTCCTCCATGGCCGGATACAGGATTTCCTCGACGACTGGACTGAGCCTGTGGATCTCGTCGATGAACAGGACGTCGCCGTCTTCAAGATTGGTGAGCAATGCCGCGAGGTCTCCGGACTTCGCGATGACGGGGCCTGATGTTGCCCGGAAACCAACTCCCATTTCCTTGGCGACAATCTGGGCCAGGGTGGTCTTGCCCAATCCCGGCGGACCAAAGAAGAGCACATGGTCGAGAGGTTGGCCGCGACCCTTTGCTGCCTCGATAAAGACGCGCAGATTGTCACGTGCGGCGGCCTGGCCGATGAACTCTGCCAGGGTTTTGGGCCGCAGTGCCGCATCGACGTCTTCAGGATGCTTTTCGGGTGTTGTTAGTCGTTCGTCAGTCACTCAATTCTCACTTTGCATCTCGCGCATGGTGTATAACGCGCTTGACCAAGACGATATCGTTTTCGAACCCAACCGTGCCATGATTGCCATTCTCACCTGGATGCCCGTTTCAGCCCCAGCCTCACAAGCGCATCCAGTGTCGCATCGGGTCCTAATTCATCGATTGCCAATGCCACCGCACTGGATGCCTCTGCCGGCTTGAAACCCAGATTGGCGAGGGCCGAAACGGCATCTCCGGCATGGTTGCTTGGCTTGGCACCGCCTCCCATGATTCTGGTGCCACCGCCGATACCTGCGAGCAGGCCGACCTTGTCCTTCAACTCGTTTACAATGCGGCTTGCAAGTTTTGGTCCGACCCCGTTTGCACGTGCGACCATGGCAGCGTCACTGCTGCCAATCGCAAGGGCAAGGTCATCGGGTTCGATTGCCGACAGGATTGCAAGACCGACCTTGCCGCCTACGCCTTGAACGCTGGTCAGCAGCCGGAACCAGTCGCGCTCCTGCTTGGTTGCAAATCCGATTAGCCGCATGTCGTTTTCGCTGACTTGCATTTCGGTGTAGACCGTCGCGAAATCATCGGCCTTGCCGAGCGCAGCAAGCGTTCGTGCGCTTGCCTGCACCAGGTAACCGACTCCAGAAACATCGATGACCAGATGGTCGATGCCCGTTTCATCGATACGCCCATATAGTTTTGCGATCATGCCAACCCCTTCAAGAAATAGTGGTTAGCGCCCCATATGGAAGTCGGCAAGAAAAGAAGAACAATTGGCGAACTAACGGCGCATGTGATGCGCGTGGGTGATTGCGACGGCGAGGGCGTCTGCGGCATCGGGACCGGCAATCTTCAATCCCGGGAGCAATATCCGCAACATTGCCTGGACTTGTTCCTTTTCGGCCTTGCCGGTGCCTACGACCGACTTTTTCACCAACCGAGCTGCATATTCAGTCACGGTCACGTGGGCCTTGGCGGCACCGAGAAGTACTACTCCGCGTGCCTGGCCAAGTTTCAGCGTGCTTTGCGGGTTCTTGTTAACAAATACCTCTTCAACTGCGACTGCGTCCGGATGGAAGGTGTCAATGACAGCGCTGAGCTTTGCATCGAGCAGCAGCAGTCTGTTCGCAAGGGGGAACTTGGAGTCCGTTTCGATCTCGCCGTTGTCGATATGTGATAAACGGTTGCCGTCCTTGCGGATAACACCCCATCCCGTAGTGCCCAGACCGGGGTCAAGACCAAGGATAATCATGGATGAGCTCAGCCGAGCTTTGCCATGACTTCGTCTGACACCTCGTAATTGCCCCACACGGTCTGAACATCGTCATCTTCTTCAAGTGCGTCGATCAGCTTGAGCAAGGTTGCGGCATTTTCAAGGTCGACATCGACCGTCAATTGCGGCTTCCATGCCAGACTGGCGCTCTCCGCAGCGCCCAGTTTACCTTCAAGTGCTTTGGCTACTTCATGCAGGGCATCCATTGCAGTCCAGATTTCATGTTCGTCTTCGTTCGACGACACGTCCTCCGCACCGGCTTCGAGTGCCGCTTCAAAAACCGTATCATTGTCGCCAACAGTTGCGGGATATGTAATCAGTCCCATGCGGTCAAAGCCATGCGAAACCGCGCCGGATGCTCCTAGGTTACCGCCATTTTTGGAAAACGCGGTCCGGACATTGGTCGCGGTGCGATTGCGGTTATCGGTAAGCGCCTCGACGATGACAGCCACGCCGCCAGGGCCATAGCCTTCATAGCGCATTTCTTCATAATTTTCCGCGTCTCCCACGCTCGCCTTGTCGATGGCGCGCTGGATATTGTCCTTGGGCATCGACTGTGCCTTGGCGGCATTGACCGCCAAGCGAAGTCGAGGGTTCATGTCCGGGTCGGGCATCCCCATCTTCGCGGCAACAGTGATTTCGCGGGACAGCTTGGAAAACTGCGCAGAACGTTTCTTGTCCTGCGCACCCTTGCGATGCTGGATATTCTTGAATTTGCTATGGCCTGCCATGGCTCTTTTCTTCTCTTAAGCGTGAATACAAGGCGCGCCCTTACATCAGGGACATGCCAAAGGGCAAGCGGGGCGGTTAGCCAAGTCTTACGGCGGTCCCCGATGCAGTGACCATCAGCATTGAGCCCTCCTTGCCCAACACCTCATAATCAAGGTCGATGCCAATGACGCCATCTGCCCCTAAGCGGCGCGCCTCCTCGGCAAGTTCTTCAAGTGCCGTGGCCCGAGCATCACGCAGCGAATTCTCATAAGCCCCCGAGCGCCCACCCACAATGTCGCGGATACCGGCAAATAAATCCTTGAAGATGTTCGCACCCACAATCACTTCACCAGTAACAACTCCAAGATACTGGCGGACTGGCTGGCCTTCAATTGTAGAAGTTGTTGTCATCAACATGCGATTCTCCTTCGACTGCGCTATTATGCCAGGCCTAAAGCCGATTTGTAAGTATCGAGAATCGCTTCCATTTCCTGCCTGTCGTCCTGCGTCATTTTGCGCAGACGGACGATCTGGCGCATGATTTTTGCGTCATATCCCTGGCTCTTTGCTTCGCTGTAGACGTCACGGATGTCATCTGCGATTCCCTTTTTTTCTTCTTCGAGCCGTTCGATGCGCTCGATGAAAAGACGCAGTTGATCAGCGGCGATATTGCCTTCGGCCATTATATTCTCCTGTTCATTTGGGTGGGGACTGTGGTCCCGAATCAGATTGGTGCCGCCTTAAAGTGCGTCTGCGTTTTTCGCCATGCTTTCCTTCATGCGTTTCAGCTGTTCGGGAGTTGCCTCTCCCTGATACTTGGCCTTCCATTCGGCCGCCGGCATTCCGTGCACCCATTCGCGGGCCTCGTCCCTTGAGATTTTGCCATCCGCTTCCACCAACCAGTCAGCCAGGCAGTTCCGGCAAAATCCCGCCATGCCCATCAGGTCTATATTTTCAACGTCAGATCGGTGTTGCAGGTGGGTGATCAAGCGGCGGAAAGCGCTGGCTGCAGCAGCATCGGTTATGTGATTTTGCATGAATAGCTATTCCTGTTGCATCCAAGGCCTATCGTCTGGACTCAGCCCTCGCTATAGCCCCCTGCATAATGATTTCCAGCATATGGAGTGGCTGCTTGACTCAATATTCCAAACCTCGTGACCGCAAGGTACGTATTCTGGCCACATTGGGGCCTGCCAGCGATACGCCGGAAATGATCGAGAAACTGTTTCTGGCCGGAGCAGACGCGTTTCGTATCAACATGAGCCACGGCGAACAGGCTGAAAAGGCCAAATTGGTCGAGCATATTCGCAGCCTTGAAAAGCGATTTGGTCGGCCAACGACAATCCTTGTCGACCTGCAGGGCCCCAAATTAAGGATCGACAAGTTCAAAGATGGCAGGATCCACCTCCAAACTGGTGCCAATTTCGTTCTGGATGCTGACAAGAAAGCTGGGGATTCGACCCGCGTCTATTTGCCACACCCGGAAATTTTTGCAGCTCTCGAACCGAACACGAGATTGCTGTTGGACGACGGCAAGCTCGTGTTGCGGGTCCTTACGGTCAGCCCTACCAAGATCGAGACCCGGGTAGAGGTTGGTGGTGCACTTTCAGATCGAAAGGGTCTGAACGTCCCAGATGTCGTGGTGCCGGTGGCTGCACTCACCGAAAAGGATCGCTCTGACCTCGCCTTTGCGGTTTCTCAAGGGGTTGACTGGATAGCGATGTCCTTTGTGCAGCGTCCCGAAGACGTGGCCGAAGGAAAGAAGCTCATTGCCGGCAAGGCCGCATTGCTGGCCAAGATCGAAAAGCCAGCAGCAATCGGGCGACTGGAGGAAATCCTCGAACTGGCTGATGCCGTGATGGTTGCGCGTGGAGACCTGGGCGTTGAATTGCCTCCCGAACAGGTCCCCTCGCTACAAAAGAAGATTGTCAGCACTGCGCGGCGGATGGGAAAACCGGTCGTGGTTGCAACCCAGATGCTCGAATCCATGATCACCTCGCCGTCGCCGACGCGGGCTGAAGTATCCGACGTTGCAACAGCGATATATGATGGGGCGGATGCCATCATGCTCTCAGCCGAAACGGCCGCCGGCGCATGGCCGATCGAAGCGGTGTCGATCATGGACCGGATAGCGATGGAGGTTGAGAGCGACCCCGATTATTACGCGCGGGTTCACTTCACCGAAGTTCGCGCTGACGCGACGACTGCAGATGCACTTGCAGCATCTGCAGCCCAGATTGTGCAGACGATCGACACGAGCGCGATCATTTGTTTCACGTCATCTGGCTCCACCGCGCGTCGGGTTGCACGAGAGCGCCCTTCGGTTCCACTTCTTGTTTTAACTTCGCGCGTTGCCACCGCACGGCGCATGGGGTTGCTCTGGGGTGCGCACTCGGTGCGTACCCGCGATATTGGCTCGTTTGAAGAAATGGTTGCCAAGGGACGTCGCATGGCGTTGCGGCACCATTTGGGCCAGGCGGGCGGTCGGATCATCATCATGGCAGGTGTTCCCTTTGGGACACCTGGTTCGACGAACGTCTTGCACATCGTGAGACTGACAGGCGACGAACTCAAGGGACATAAAGACAGCTGAGATTGCCAAAAATCTCGTTCACCCAGTCGGCGTAACCGGTTCTTTTTGAGCGGGGCTCTCCTTTTCGTCAATCAACTCGAGCAATTTCTTTGCTTGTTGTTGCGCTGCTGATTCATGAGGAGAATAAGCCAATGGTTTCAACGTGTTGCGTGCTTCCAAGTATCTGTCTCGGACAATCAGTTCATGGCCCAGTGCAAGTCTTGGCCCTACAATCTGCGGAATCGTTGCAACAACCTGAGATAATGCATCAACCGCGCTGTCAGGGGCTCTTCGGCCTTCCTGTGCAAAGCTGCGATAAAAATAATAAAGTGGCTCGTGCGCAAACGGGTTAGCCTTGTTGGCGTTCAGCAGCCAGGTTCGAGCGTCCTTGAACGCTGCCTTGCGGCCGGTATCGGGCGCGCTTGTGGCAATACCAAGCAAGGCCTGTCCCTTGCGCAGCATCGCCTCCCAATTGTCCGGTTGCACGGCAAGCGCCTGTTCAGCGCTTTGCTCGCAAACAGGAAAATTCATTGCCGTGCAGGCCGCATGGGCGAGGACGATCGCGCTTGTCGGATCGCCAGAAAAACGCGCAACCTTGGTTCGCAACTCCTGCATCCATTCGTCGCGGGCCTTCTCTTTTTCAGCGAAATAAGCCCCGAAGTCTTGTTTCACAGGTTGCTTTTCTGCTTCGCGTTGCTTGACCCACTGCTCATATTCTTCCTGGGTGAGAATTTTTGCAATGCGTTCCATGACGATCTTGTCGTCGATGAACGCGGCCTCCGCCATGGACAAAGGACGAATTACGGGTGCCTTCAAGACGTCTGCTGGAAGGGGAGGCGTCTTGTACTGGAAACTGCCGCCATCGATATAGATGTTTAATTCACGGGTGAGGTCTCCAAGATTGCCGAACACCGTCGCTGCATCGGCAAAGGAACGGCCAGCGTTGATAGCATTGAGGTAGGCGCCCAACTGGCCGCGGCGCTTGTCAGAAAAGGTCAGATAATGGGTGAGCGCCCATGCATCGCCATATCCCCAATTTTCAGCGTTGGGCTTTTCCTCGAGAAAGCGGCCATCAACCATTTTGGCGGCAGGGTAACGCCTGGTGTAGCGCAGTTCGCTTTCGCGGTGCCGAGCAGCCTTGCCATATGTGATTGCGCCCTGCCGTTCAAAAGAGGCGGTCGCTGCCAGTTCAGCAAAGCCCTCGATATACCAGGCAGGATAAGCAACAGCCTGATATTGGAGCATGAAATGGTGCGCATATTCGTGGAACAGGATCAGTTCGCCGGAAAAAGAACCGTCGGTGCCCGAGTTGCGGGGTATGACTGAAATCGGACCTGCCAGTTGCGGATCATAATATCCGGCAGCAGGGCTGTTGGGGTCGCCGATCAATCGCCTCACATCCGCGATATCTGCAACTGCATAGACCTTGACCTTGACGATGTTCTGGTCGGCCGGTTCCTTGAAGCCTGTCGCGATCTTCAAGAGATAATGGACGGCTTCAAGCCTGCTTGACAGTTTTGCCAGATATTTGTCATCGCCATTGCTGTAAATCTTGAAATGGTCGCTTTCCGCTTCTTTCCATTTGCTCGGTGCCTGGCCATTAACCGTGATGGGTACCGGCTGTGCAGATAGTGGCGGGATGGCCGACAGTATCAATGCCGCCGACAGTGCACGGATTACAAGGCGGTTGTTCATGATCTTTGCTCCCCAGCATTTCGATTGCTGCTAGCTATGTTGCTCCGTTGGTGGCGGTCAAGTGGCTAACTATCTGTTTTCTGGAATGAGAAGGCTGCTGTCACCATAGCTGTAGAATCGATAGCCATACTCAATCGCATGCGCATAAGCCCCTTGCATGACCTCGCGACCCATCAATGCGCTTACCAGCATGAAAAGGGTGCTCTTGGGCAAATGGAAATTGGTCATCAGGCCTCCAATTGCCCTGAAACGATAGCCAGGCGTAATGAAGATGTCGGTGTCACCGGAGAATGGATGGATAATGCCGTCATCGGTTGCAGCACTCTCGATCAGGCGCAGGCAAGTTGTTCCCACTGCAATAAGTCGCCCGCCACTGGCACGTACCGAATTTAACATCTGGGCGGTATTGCTATCAATCTGCCCCCACTCGCTGTGCATCTTGTGTTCGGTTGTATCTGAGGCCTTTACCGGTAAAAAGGTTCCAGCACCTACGTGCAATGTGAGCGTTGCAGATCTGATCCCTGCCGCCTGGAGAGAGTCCATCAACTGGGGCGTGAAATGGAGCGATGCGGTGGGAGCTGCGACCGCCCCGTCCAATTGGGCAAACATGGTTTGGTAATCGCGCCGGTCCTGCTCGTCGGTCTGGCGCTTCGCTGCAATATAGGGCGGCAGTGGCATCCTGCCTGCACGTTCCAACAAGATCTCGACCGGTTCATCGCCTTCGAAAAACAAGGTAAAACTGCCATCCTCATGTCGCGATTCGGCGAGCACACGGACGCCTGCTCCGAATTCGACATGTTCACCAACGCGCAATCTCTTGGCGTTGCGAACAAAAGCCTGCCATCTGCGCAGGTCGATGCGCTTGTGGAGCGTGGCCCCGATCTTTGCCGCTCCACGGTAACCCTCTAGCTGGGCCGGGATGACTCTCGTGTTGTTAAAAACCAGGCAGTCACCGGGCCGAAGCAGTTCGGCAAGCTTGTTGACTCTTGTGTCAACCAGCTTGCCCTGTGCAACTTGGAGAAGCTTTGCTGCATCGCGCGGAACGGCCGGACGCATCGCGATGCACTCAGCTGGCAACGCAAAATCGAAAAGGTCGACCCGCATGGTATTCGTGCCCTACAAAATAGCCCGGCAAGTGCCGGTACGCGTCACTTTCCGAGCTGGTCGACTGTGATCTGTGTCTCGGCAAGCGGTGCAGAGGGCGGCGGCGGAGCAAATGCTGGTGAAGGCACATTGTCTGCTGCAATTGATGCTTGCAGGATCTTGTCCGGCGTGAGCGGTGGTTCGCCGCGTGCTATAGCATCCACATATTGCATGCCCGACGTGACGCGTCCAAAAACAGTGTATTTTCTGTCAAGGCCAAAACGTGGCTGGAAACATATGAAAAACTGGCTGTTTGCGCTGTCTTCCTCGGTCGCGCGTGCCATCGAGACGGTACCGCGAAGATGCGGGGTCGGACTGAATTCGGCCTTTAGGTCAGGTAGCGGTGAACCGCTCTGGCCGGTTCCTGTTGGGTCTCCGGTTTGAGCCATGAACCCGTCGATTACACGGTGGAACAGGAGCCCATTGTAAAAGCCCTGGCGCGCCAGTGTCTTGACCCGTTCCACGTGGTTGGGGGCAGTCGCGGGAAATAGCTGGATCGTTACCCGCCCACCTGTCGACAAATCCAGATGCAGCATATTTTCAGGATCCGGAGCAACCGGTGCTGCAGGCGCCAATATCTGTTGGGCATGTGCAGTCATGCTGCTTCCAAGGGCTAAGAGAAAAAGCACCAAGGTCGCAAGAAAGCGACGGTGCACTGGGGGATTTGCGAACATCAAAATGACAAGCTCCGTTATGGTTGGTGTTCTCTTAACAATCCGGACTGTCGCTGTCATGAATGAATTGCGTTTGAGAAAATCTCATCGAGAAAGTTCCCAAAAATGGGCCTTTCGCAACTGTTGCATAAAGGTGACAATGATGAAATATAATTGTCAAATCCTTGCATTTTCTTGCGCATTCGGCGCTTTTCGGCCAATGCAACGCCAACCCGGAGAGAATCCGACTAATGTTGCGCGCTATAATTGCGCGCAGAATTGGCGGGAATGCTGGGGAGTTTAACTGGAACGCGAACCATCGCTGCGGCGGTGCGACGTGACCGAATATGTAAGGGGCTATACCGTGAAAAATACACGTATGAGCAAATTCAAATATACTGCAGCGCCGCTCGCTTTGAGCCTTGCGTTGATTTCAACGCCATCATTCGCTCAAGATGAAGCCGCTGATGAAGAAACAGGTACCGAGATCGTCGTTACCGGATCTCTCATCCAAAATCCAAACCTCGTCCAGTCGACGCCAGTGAACGCGACGACTGCCGATGAAATCGATCTTCTCCAGTCAAACGTTGCTGAAGAAGTCCTGCGCGAATTGCCTGGTGTCGTTCCAAGCATTGGCTCGGCCGTGAACAACGGTAACGGCGGTGCGTCTTACGTCGACCTTCGTGGCCTTGGTTCAATCCGCAACATCGTTCTGCTTGACGGCAACCGTATCGCCCCTTCGGGTCTTGCTGGTCGCGTCGATTTGAACAACATCCCGCTTGCACTGATTGAGCGCGCAGACGCTTTAACCGGTGCAGCTGTGACCACTTATGGTGCCGACGCTATCACCGGCGTTGTGAACTTCATCACCCGCAAGGATTTTGCTGGTCTTGAAGTGACCGCTGCAACCCAGCTCACCGAAAAGGGAGATGGTCACACGGTTCGCGTCGACGCAACTCTCGGTGCGAATTTCGATGACGGTCGCGGTAATGCGGTTCTGTCGATTGGCTATCAGCAGGCTGATCCCATCTATCAGGGCGCTCGCGATTTCTCGAACGTGCAGATCAGCAGCTACTCGGGCGGCGCAGCAGGATCGGGTACTTCGGTTCCATCGCGCTTCTCCGGCACGCGGCCACTTGTTGGTGGCGTTCCAAGCACTGACCCATCCGTTCTCAACGGTGGTGTGCGCCAGGTAAACGCAGCCGGTCAGGCTGTAGGTACGTTCGCAACGTTCAACTTCAACCCGTTCAACGTTTTCCAGACACCCTTCAAGGGCAAAAATGTTGAAGCGCTTGAAGGG
>JBATDO010000156.1:0-2707 GCA_049663505.1 Sphingorhabdus sp. | reverse complement strand
AGCCAGCACCACCGGGATAGTCGGTGAACTTCGAATCCAGATAGGCAAGCGAGGCGTTGACGGTGAAGTTATCCGAAGGCTTGATCGTCGTGTCGAGTTCAAACCCTTGATGACGCAAGCTGCCTGCGTTGCGGACAAGGAAGCTCACCCCATCAAAGGCGCGGTCCTGAAATCCGCCAATGTCCATGCGGTACAGCGTCAAATTGGCGATCAGCCCGCCATCCAGCCAGGTGGTTTTGGCCCCCAGCTCGTAATTCTTGACTGTTTCACGGTTGAAAATGCGCGACTGATTGAGCGCTGTGGCGCCCGCGCCCGAGTTGAATCCTCCTGATTTGTAACCCGTGGAGTAATTCAGGAAGGCCAGAATGTCGCGGTTGGGCTTGTAATTCAGGCTGGCGCGCCAGGTGAATCGATCATCCTTTAGCGCGAGGTTCGCATTTTCGATGGCCCTCAGTGATGCCGCAAAGGGAAAGGCGCGCTTCTGCACATAGACCGCGTCCTTATCATCCTTTGACCAGCGCCCGCCCAATGTCAGCGATAGCGGATCGGCAATCTTGAATGTCGTCTGACCGTAGACTGCAAAGCTTTTGACCGACTGACTGAAATCCTGATCGGTGGCATTCACGCCGCCTCCTGCCGCCAGGCTGGTATTGCACGCTGTTCGCTGCGCGCCTGCCGGAACGAGCACATTACAGAATTGCGCATCGGCCTGAAGCCGCTCGTCAATCGTGTAGTCTTCCTGAAAATAATAGAGACCCGCTACGAAATCGAGCCTTCCGCCCAGCAGTTCGTCCTTGGGAGAGATGAACTGCAATTCGTGATTGTGGCTCTTCGACGTAAAGCCGCCTTGACGCGATGACAGCGGAACGGTGGTGAAAATCGTATCCCCATCGGTCTGTGTACTGCGCCAGTTGCGATAGCTGTTGATCAAACGCAGCGAATAGCCGCCCAGATCAAGCGTGGCATCGCTGGACACGCCCCAGTGGCGATCCCGATAGTCAGCCGTGACGCGCTGGTTGACGTTGCGATCAAACAGAACCGGATCGTTGGCCGAGCCCACAAGCCCGATCTGGAGTGCCCGGAACGCAGCACCTTGCGCTGTGGAAACCGAATCGAAGCGGAATTCTGCGGGCACGAATCCGTCGCCATTCGACTTGGAATAATCTGCGCGCACGATCCAGCTAACGTTGCCGAGGTCAGCCTTGATCGATGCGCGACCCGCATAGTCATCGGACCCACCATAGGTTTTTCCGTCGAGCTGGTTGTGCCAATAGCCCTTGAACCACGAACCAAGCCCTGCAACGCGCAGGGCTACATTTTCTCCGAGCGGCAGGTTGATATGGCCGGTGAGCTTGTAGCGATCACCATTGCCGGCCTCGGCGCTGATCTGGCCTGAGAATTCATCCTTGGGTGTTGCAGAGCGGAATGAGATGGCCCCCACGCTAGCGTTACGCCCGAACAGGGTACCTTGGGGACCACGCAGCACTTCAACGCCTTCAATATCGAGGAAGTTGCCTATGATCGAACCTGGGCGGGGCACATAGACGCCGTCAACAAAGGCCGCGACGCTGGGTTCGGTTGCAGTGTTGCCGGGCGCGCCAATGCCGCGAACGGCCAGACGAATACTGCTGGCTTGTGCTGAGCGCGTGGCAGAAAAGTTTGTCGCAACGCGCCCAAGGTCCTGAACGCTCAGGACGTTGTTGGTTGTCATCGTCTCTTCACTGACTGCCACCATCGAAATCGGAACGTCCTGGAGCCGCTCGGATCGTTTCTGTGCCGTCACGACGATTTCGTCATCCGCTTCAGCTGCGTCATCGGGTGCAACAGTATCCTGTGCGTTGGCAGTACCAACGGTAAGTGCCAGCGCGATGAGGCTGGCGGCTAACTTCAAATTTGTGGCCTTTTTCATGGTTCTCTCCCCGAATTGCGATCATTGCTGATTCTAACGGGTGAGTTGTAGCGGACTCAAAAGCCATTGTTTGTTAATATGCGCCACTCAATTGTGATTATATGCCATGGGTCTATATGGGAAAGCAGCGAGAATGGCGGATATAAGCAAATATATGGCGCCATATCGCAAGGACTATAAGTGAGTGGGCCCCATAACTTAAGCCATAAACACGAGAGGAGTTGTGATGGCTTTGGATGAAGTAACGATTGTACGTGGCGCAGAAGGCGACTGGCTCGATCTGACGGGAAAAGTGCCTGGGTCGGAAGGCGTCAGCATAAAATTGCACCGGGCAGACGAAGAAACCGGGCGCGTAGTGCTCGCTGCGAAATTTGCGCCAAACTCGCAGATGCCGCGCCACGTGCATCACTGTACCGCCTTTGCTTATACCGTGTCGGGCAGTTGGTCCTATGACGAAGGGACGTTTTACGCCGGGGACATGGCGATCGAATCGCTCGGCAACAACCATCTGCCGTGGAGCAACGAAGGTACAGAGATGGTGATCTGCTTCGATTCACCTTCGGGCCAGTATCTCGACAACCAGTTGGACGACGGCACCTGTTTTCACATGGGCATGCCGCTGTTCAAGCAGATCGTCGGCATGAGCGCGGCTGACTGGGCGGATTTCAATATCCTCGCGCATGTTGAGTTCCTGCCCGAGATGCGCAAAGCGGCATGAACGCACGGTTCAATCAGGTTGCAATTAGCGTGCCGGACCGGGAAGCGACGCTTGCTTTTTACCGCGACCTGTTTGATCTC
>JBATDO010000155.1:0-2581 GCA_049663505.1 Sphingorhabdus sp. | reverse complement strand
ACCAAGCCTGCGTCATTGCCTTTGGTGGTGCTGTTGCTCGCAATTTTCGTCCCACTGCAGGTCTTTGCTCGCGTTACGCAAATTGTCGAGATCGAGGGCTATTTGATGTACGCGACGCTTCTCATCGTACTATATGCGTTAATCGGTTTCGAAGCGTTGCGACGGCTTTGGTTTCCTTTGCTCTATCTGGCGTTCATCTTTCCTCCACCTGAAACAATTGTCGCTTTGGCAACAGTGCCCATGAAGATATGGTTGTCCAAGGCAGCGATCGGGTTCCTGCAGCTGTTTAACTATCCGATCGGCGGAGAAGGGGTTACGATATATATCGGGCAATATGAACTGCTGGTTGCGGCAGCGTGCTCGGGTATCAACTCGATCATATCATTGTCAGCGATATCTTTGTTTTACATATATATGCGCCATAAGGCTGACTGGTTATATGCCTTGTTACTGGTATTTTTGATCGTACCGGTTGCACTTGTCGCCAATTTTTTCAGGGTTCTTATCCTGATATTGTTGACATATCACGCTGGCGAAGCCGCTGCGCAGGGTTTTCTTCACAATTTTGCAGGCATATTGATGTTCGCGATTGCACTTTTGACGATATTTGCCGCGGATGAAGTGCTGAAGCCCCTCTGGGATCGCTATGTTATGAAATCGAAAGCAGTATCGGAAGATGGATAACCACGATCAAACAGCGCCTCCCGAGAAAACAGGAATTCTCCGTCGCCATGTCGTAATTGGAGGAATACTGGCCGGTGCATCCGGTATCGCATATGCGCGGCAACCAAAGGTTGCGATGCCGGTTCTGAAGGAAAAGACCTTTAATGGCTTGGTTCCTGGTTCGTTTGGAGACTGGAGCTTGGTTTCGCGGGACGGCGTCGTACTCCCGCCGCCAGACACACTACGGGATCGTCTTTACGACAACCTGGTAACGCGGGTGTACGGATCGCCCAACGTCCCACCTGTGATGCTGCTGCTTGCATATAATAACGAGCAGAATGGAGTGTTACAGGTGCACCGACCCGAAGTCTGTTACCCGGTCGGAGGTTTCCAGCTCAGTGAGACACGGCAAATCGAGCTGCACGTCGACAAGAAGACCGTCCCTGCAAATATTTTTACAGCGACTTCGCCGACGAGAACAGAACAGGTCATTTATTTCACCAGGCTTGGTAATTCATTCCCGCGTTCCTGGATGGAACAGCGGATATCGGTCATGCGTTCAAACCTGTCTGGAGATATCCCGGATGGGATGATGATGCGCATTTCGGTTTTGGGAATAGATCAAAAACGGGCCTTACCAATTTTAGCTGGTTTTGCTCAAGAATTTATCAAGGCGTCACCTCGCCACCTGCAAAAATTGCTGGTTGGCTGAAATAATTTAAGGAGCGAATAATGGGACATCAGAAATATTTGGTCGGAGTGGCTTGCATGGCCTTGCTTTTAGCTGGCTGTGACAAGAAGCCAGAGGGCCAGGTCGCAGCAGTTGTAAATGGTGATGAAATCACCTTGCAAGAAATCAATTCCGAAGTTGGATCGGCTAATGTTCCAAAGGGCATGGACGTCAAGCTGGTTCAACAAGCCGCGTTGCAGCGCATTGTGGAACGTCGTCTCCTAGCCCAATCCGCCCGCGAAGAGGGCTTGGACAAAACCCCTGAATATCTCATTCGCAGCCGGCAAATGGATGATTCGCTCCTGGTCCAGCTACTTGGACAACGTGCCGAAAAGACATTTCAAGTACCAGATCAACGGGCAATTGATAAATTCATGGCCGAAAACCCCGCAATGTTTGCAGGTCGAAAGATTTTTACTGTTGATCGTATCCAGTTTGCCCTGCCGACGGACATGGCTCAACTGAAATCCATGGAAAACGACCATTCGATGGCCGCTGTTGCTGCAAGATTGACGCAGCTTGGCATCAACTTCGAGCGCGGACCTGCAAAAATGGACTCTGCCCAACTCGGCCAGCAAAGGCTCGATCAGATCAAGGCACTTCCCGAAGGTGAACCTTTCGTTACACCTGAAAATGGGTTGGTGACAGTCGCTGTAATAACAGGAGAGACCCCAGTGCCTGCTAACAGCGCTGACATGGGACTTTTGGCAACTCAGGCTATGCGGAACCAGCAGCTGGGTAAATCGCTTCAGGACCGATTAAAGCAGGCGCGTGCCAAAGGGGAAATAAAATACCAACCTGGTTTTGCGCCACCAGAAACACCCAAGGTCGGTGCTGAAAAGGCCGCTGGAAAATAGATCTGGCTAACCAAGGCCTTTGAGAGCCTGCCGCAGCATTGCAATGCCAACGTCGATTCAATGCCTAACTGGCGTTTCATACTCGGCGGTGGCGTTGCCTTTTGATGCGTTTAGCGGACTGCACGTATATGATACATGCAGACGCGATGGTGATGATTGCTCCCAGTTCCAGTATCCAGTTCCAACGTGCGCCAAGCAGATTGCGTCCAAGGAAAGCGTCGACGTGGTGAAACGAGGCCGCGCGGATGATGACAAAGGCACCAAGAAAACCAAGGCCCACTAAGGCTGCCTTCACAGATCCCGCGGTCTTCCGGAGTATCCACAACAATGC
>JBATDO010000154.1:0-5198 GCA_049663505.1 Sphingorhabdus sp. | reverse complement strand
AACAATCCGATGGCGATAAAGGCAATGCGCAGCGAAGACCTGACCTTGGGGGATCGCAAATCAGGTCCGGTGTCTGTTCCCCTGTAAGGAGCGGCCATCTCGCCTGGTGTTATGCGAGTTGGAACATTCATGCGCCCATTCCTTCCGGCTTGAACATGGCAGGCTTTGATGTTGCAGGATCAGGGCGCGGATGGGCCCCGTTTGGACGGGGTGGAAGTTTCTTGCCTGACATCTGCTCGATCACCGCCTGGGCATTTCCAAAGTTTGCAACACGTCCATCGATCATCATCAATATCTTGTCCGACAGGCGCAGGAGATTGGCGCGGTGCGATACGATGATGCTGGTTATGTTCAGTTCCTTCAGTTTCATCACCGTGGCAGCGAGCGCTGCGTCCCCGCGCGCATCGAGGCTGGAGTTCGGCTCGTCCAGCACGATGAGCTGGGGCATGCCAAAGAGCGCCCGGGCGAGGCCGACACGCTGCCGTTGCCCACCTGACAGCTGGTAACCGCCGTCTGTCAATATACAGTCATACCCGCCATCGATCTGGAGGATCATGTCGTGGCAATCGGCGAGCTTTGCGGCGGCGATAACGTCGGCATCGCTTGCGTCGGGACGGAAGCGCGAGATGTTTTGCCGGATGCTTCCCGGGAGCAGTTCGATGTCCTGCGGCAGGTAGCCCACATTCGGACCGAAGTCGCTGCGCATCCATTCAAATGTATCGGCCCCGTCGAGGCGGACATGGCCAGCGCTGGGTTTGAGGACGCCGACAATCATGCGTGTGAGCGTGGTTTTTCCAGAGGCCGAGGGCCCGACAATGGCAAGTGCGGTCCCGGCGTCGATCTTGAAACTCACATTCTTCAGGATCGCGCCTTTCATGCCGGGTGGCACATAGGTCAGGCCTTCGACAACGATGCTGCCCTGCGGCCTTGGCAATGCCATCTGGGATGGGCGCGGTTGGGGAAGGTCGCAAAATTGCGAAAGCCTGTTGAAACTGTGACGGGCAAGCACGAACTGGTTCCAGTAGCTCATCGATGCCTCGATTGGGGCGAGCAGTCTTGCAACGATGATCGATCCTGCAACCATTGCACCTCCGGTCATCTGCTGGTCGAGCACCAGGAGGCCACCGGCTGCGAGCAGCGCTACCTGCACGGTATTGCGCGCGAACTTGGTGGTTGCGAGTACCTTGCTTGAAAAGAACTGCGTCTTGTCGACCGCTTCTGTTTCCTTGAAGTGGCGATCGGCCCAGTGGGCAATCGTGTCGTCTGCCATCCCCATGGCATCGATCACTTCGCTGTTGCGCACGAGGCATTCGGCATATTGCATGTTTGACGCGGTCTGGTTCTGGGTGTCCCTGATGGCCGCGCGCGTGACGCGTTCATTGTAATAAGTGAGGGCGAACAGCACCACTGCTCCGACAGCCGAGATCATCCCGAACAGCGGGTGGAGCAAGAACACGATGACGAGGTAGAGCGGGACCCACAGCATGTCGACAACGCTGAAGACCGTTGGTGTCGAAATGAAATGCTTGATTTGAGACAGCTCGCGCAGGGCCTCAAGGCGCGTATTGGGGGATGTCAGCCGCTGCTCAAGCGAGCGCGCAAGCAATGACGGGCCGATTTTCTGGGCCAGCCAGGTACCGATCCGGTTGGCGACTTGTTGCCGGATGCCGTCGAGCATTGATCCAAGACCAATGGCCAGCATGATCGCGATGACGAGGAAGAACAGCGTGTCCTTGCTCTGGCTGGTGAGCACGCGGTCATAGATCTGCATCATGTAGAGCGACATTGCCAGCGCTGCGAGATTGGTGATCATCGAAAAGAAGATGAGCTGGCCTGCGACGCGTCGCTGGGAATAGAGGCTGTCCTTGAGCAGGTTCTCGGCCCGACCCTTCTGACGTGGACCAGTTAACAGCTTTGTGGCCATTATTTTACTCCCCGATGCTATGGTGGCCACTGACATTGAGTGGCAGGACGAGCCCAGAAATCAGCCCGGCAAGTTCCATCTGCCGGTGGACACCGAGCTTGGCGCGCACGCGCTTGAGATAGGTCCTGGCGGTCTCTTCAGACAGTCCGCAATCTTCAGCTGCACTGCCAAGACTACTCGACTTGAGAAAATGCCCGAGGAACCGCTGTTCTGAAGGGAGGAGCCCGAGTGCTTCCAGGAGATGCGTGGGTGCTTCCATTTTTCCAGGTGCGAGCACGATCAGCATTGCACAGCGCGTCGTCACATTGGCTGCGCGCGAATGGGCAGAAACCACATAGGCAAGCCGCCATTCGCCGGTTCCGGAATCGAGCCTGAACACGTCCTCACACGGCGCGTCGTCAGCAGCGGTCGCAGCCAGGCGAATGCTGTCGCGCATGGCCTTTGCCTGTTTGGGGTTCGTTCCACAAATCGAGCCATCAGCAGAACGGATCAGCCATTTGCGCTCATCGAGCATGGCAATCGCTGCACTGTTCATGAACAGCGGCTGGCTATCGGCCGAAAGCATCGTCATCGAGATCGAGACGCGGTCAAACATCGCCTCGAGCATTGCAGAGCGCTGTGACTGGCGGGCCAGATGTGCACCACCGGCAGCTGAATCTGCAAACAGGGGCAGGATCTGCTGGAGCGAACCAACCTCTTGCCGATTGAAGCGACCAGCGCCCTTTTGACGAAAATAGATCGCCCGAATGAGGGCGCCATTATGCTGCTTTTGGGCTGCCACGCAAAAATCGAAATTCGCAAACAGGTCGCGCTCGCCACCGTCCACTTCGCTCTCGCTGTCGGATTTGGTGGCAGAGACCTGGAACTGGCAAGCGGGCTGCTGGCCAACGCGGCTCCAGATTTTTTCTGCCATTCCAAGCAGCCTTTGGACATCATCGGGATTGTCGCGTGCATGATCGAGCCCGATCAGGAATGCCTGGCGCTGCGGGTCGGGCGAGGGGAATGCAACGGTCATGATCGCCGATGGCACGTCATATTGGGCGAGGTAATCGTGCCACACCTTTCGCGTGGCGGCCGACACGTCAACCGACGGCTGAGGATCAAGGCCAGTTGCTTCGAGCGTATACCCTCCTGTATCGTCATACGGGTAGGAAAACTCGCTGTTCGCCTCTGCATATTGGGACGAAAACCCCATATTTATCGACATTCTGGCCCCCATGCATCGTAACAGCGTGCGGACAACTATCCGCCACGCAAATGACTCATCTGCGACCAATACTGTCTGCCCTCGCCAAGAACGTGGATCCAAAGTCCACAACGCGGGCCTGCTGGCTTATGTGACAATCTTTTTACCAGTCCATCCTGCCAGGCAAATTACGGGAATCGCCCGGCAGATCTGCTCGCCGTTTACGGGAACAAGCAGCCTCCATTATCTATTTCGATTCGGCTCCCAGAGTCTATAATCCCGTTGGACATATCCGTGTGGGTAGTTCCCATTGCCATGTCCACGCGGTAATCTTGAGGCATAAAAACAGGGTCGATCACTCGCGGCTATTTGTAGCTTCAGGAGGATCAACGTGCAGAGGAAAAAGAGAATAGCGGTGCTTCTTGCACTCGCGTCCGGAGCAGCGAGTGGATTCGTGCTTCCGGCAAACCCTGCACTTGCGCAATTGACATCACTCAACAATACGCCGTCGAGCACGATGGCAACTCTCGCGCGCAAAGTCGTCGAATCCAATCCCGACATTGCCGCCCAACGCCACCAGGTCCGGATCGCCAAGGCGCGGCTGGAGACAGCAGAGGCAGGTTTCCTGCCGACGATTGAAGCCAATGGCCAGGTGCAAAAGCGCGAGATCGACGTGAAAAAGGGAGGCAATGGCGATTCCAAATTCATCGCAGGCCAGGTGGCGGTCGAAGCGCGGCTGCGCGTTTATGATGGCGATCGAACCTTCAATGCCGTCGAAGTTGCCAAGGCCGAACTGGCTTCGGCCGAGGCAATTCTTGCAGCGACGATTTCTGACAAGTTGCTGCAGTTGTTGACGTCGGCAGCCGATGTCCACCTGGGCCGCAAGATCAGGGAATATTCGCAGATGCAAAGCGACGCGATCGGCGAGCAGGTACGTGCAACCTCGAGGCGGCTCGAATTTGGCGAGTCGACGCTCACCGATGAGAGCCTGGGCAAGGCACGGCTGGCGACCTCGCAGGCAGGCATATTGGCCGCAACTGAAGAGCTCAATGTGAGCAGCTACAATTTTCGCGCGGTCAGCGGACAATCAGCAACTGCTGTGCCACCGCTCTCGGGTCTTGCTCCTGTTCCTGATTCGCTCATCAAGGCGCAGAACCAGGCCATTGCGACCAGTCCCCGTTTGCTTGCAGCACAGCTCAACACTGAAGCCAGCAAGGCAAGCGTTGATTTTGCCGAAGGCTCGCTCTTGCCGCAGCTTGATGCCGTTGGTGGATATGAATATCTGACCGGGGGTGTTTCAAACCTGTTCACGGGAAAGCTGCCCAATGACCGGTCTGCGGTTTATGGAGGGATCGAGCTGCGCGTACCGGTTTTCCAGCCACGCGACCATGCCGAGATCAGGCGCACGCGTGCGGTCCGGGACCAGCGCCTTTCGCAGATCGAAGTGGCAGAACGCACGGTAACCGAGGAAGTGGCGATCAGCTGGACCCGCTGGCAGTCGGCAAAGAGCACGATCCTGGCGGCTGAAATGGCAGTCGCTGAGATCGAGAAGGCGGCAGAAGGCATCAAGAAGGAATCGGTTGGCGGCAACCGAACGCTTGCAGACGTGCTTGATGCCCAAAATGAACTCTTGTCCGCGCGGGTCACCCTTGAGCGGGCTATCCGCAACGAGTTCGTTGCCCGGGCAGGATTGCTGGCAGCAACCGGCGGCCTTACACCTGAGTCGGTTCTTGCAGGCGGTAGCTATTCAAAGGCGAGCGTGTCGAGCCGGCCTGAAATCTCGTCGCTTGGGCGCAGAGCCGAGCAGGCGCCCCCAAGTGCAACAGCTACGCCCCTTCAACCTGGTACCTCGATCATCGACGCAGCACTTGATGACAACGCGTCGCCCAAGGCCCGCGATCCAAATCGCCCCGAAGCCTCTTCGCTTGGCCGAAAGTCCAGCCTGCCCGCTCGAGACGCGGCCCCGATTTCAGGCCAGAAGCGCTAAGAAACTCACGTCATTTGGTCGACGTCAACGGCTGGTTTTGGCGGTGGTGTCCCATTTTGAACCACCCATAATATTCATCATCCATGTCCCCATGCAGGGAT
>JBATDO010000153.1:0-2790 GCA_049663505.1 Sphingorhabdus sp. | reverse complement strand
GTGGGAAGCCGGTTTCCAGTGCGGTTCCTTGGGTGACGACTAGCTGGGCCTTGTGCAGTTTTGCGATCCGTTTCGTTTCGAACTCGAGCGCAGATGGCCCCATATCGCCAGCGGGCCGGTTAACGAGGTCGCGCACGAGTGCGGTTGCTCTCGCCTGCTGGACTGCACCCTGGATGCGGCCAGGCTCCTGAACGAGAAGGATGCGCGCGCCAGTGAGCTTTGGTTCACTGATATATTCGTGGTAACGATATTGTCCGAGAATCCAGCCTAGCATCGCATCGCCCGCATCGACATTTGCCAATCGGTATGTCCCTTCTGCAAGACTGTCCGCTGCCTTGGCAAGGTTCCAAATGCCGAGCTTGGAAGTTTTTGTGACACCTGCAGCTACCGCCCATTCGCCTGGCTTCTCGCCAGGCAGAATTGCGATGCCATTTGCACTGCCATCAAATTTCTGGGCTCGCAGTGCTGCACGCACGGCATCGGGCTGCGCTGCGTGCCACGACGCGTAACTTTCCTTGTCAACGATATGAATAAGAGTTGCAGGTTGCCCGTTGTCAGGCTGGATCATTTCGTCATAACGCATCATAGCCCCAGCGATAGCGACAACCGGGCAGAAACGGGAGAGATTTCAGAAATGGCGCGTATTTTTATTCGGATCGCGGTGCTTGCTTCATTGCTCGGCCTGAGTGCCTGCAGTTCTGACGCTGTCTCACGGGTGCCATTGCCGGACGATGCCAAGTTGGTCACCGAGACATTCCTCTCGGCAGTCAGACGCGGCGATCAGGCTGCAGCGGAGAAACTCCTTGCATCAACCTTTGTTGATGACAGTCGCCTGCAATTTGCCGAAATGGCTTTTTTGCTCAAGAATTCGCCGGAACTTGTACCGGCCATCTATCGTCCTGAGGCAGGCGTGCTTGGACTGAACCCGGACGAAATAGTTGTCATTTACGCGGCAAAACAGTCCAAACAATGGATCAGCTCTGAAATCCGACTATACCGGAAAAAAGGCGGTACGTTTGAAATTGAATATTGGGACGTGCGCGCTGCAAAACAGCAGCCTGCACTCCTAGCGCATGCACAAGACATGCACAGATTCACTCAATGGGCCTTTGGCGCCATGGCCTTGTGTGCGATTGCATTCCTGCTCATCTTGCTGTGGATCGTGAAGCGCAAGACCCATATCCTCGTGCCAAATGTGGTCGCCGATCAGCGCCAAGTTGCCGAAACCACAAGCAATTCTTCCAGATAGTCATTCGGCCGCTATGAGCGTCTGCTGGGTCTGTCTCGTGGCAACACGGGGTTGGCTGGAAAATTGCATGACACCGTCATCGACGGGATCTTGAGTGAGTATCTTCTTTTCCGCAGTATAGTCCTGAAGCACTCGCCAAGGATGACGATCACCATTTTTGGGAAGCTTGTCAAACGAGCGCGCAAAATATCCAGAACTGAAATCCTTGACGAACGGCAAACGTGGCATGTCGGTATCATCAAGGTGCGGATTGGCAACAACTGCACCCTTTTTATCCATGGTTTTCAATAGTCTGCAAACATAATCTGCGACAATATCGGTCTTCAGGGTCCACGACGCATTGATATATCCAAATACACTGGCGAGATTGGGAATGTCGTTATACATCACGCCCTTGTAGTTGAAATGCTCTCCGAAATTGACGGGTTCGCCATCGACACTGATGTTGGTCTTACCCATCGTCACCAGGTTGAGCCCGGTGGCGGTAATTATAATATCTGCCTCGATATGCTTGCCCGATTTCAACTGGATACCAGTCTTGGTAAAATGGTCGATATGGTCTGTCACGATTTCGGCCTTGCCTTGCGATATCGCCTTGAACATGTCGCTGTCCGGGATGAGGCAAAGTCGCTGTTCCCAAGGACCGTATTTGGGCACGAAATGGGTGTCGACATCAACCGATGCGGGCAATTCCTTGCGGGCCATTTCAACGAGCTTTGAACCCAATTTCTGCGGGTTCTTGCGCGCGTACCAATATGTGAAGCGCTGCATGTTGATATTGCGCCAGCGCGTAATCGCATAGGCCACTTTTTCAGGAAGGAACTTGCGGAGCGTGTTCGCAAAGGGATCGCGCGCTGGTCGCGAAACCATGTATGTCGGCGAGCGCTGAAGCATGGTCACTTGTGCGCCTTCTTGTGCCATCACGGGGACAATCGTGACCGCAGTTGCGCCAGAACCAATGACAGTCACCCTCTTTCCTCGATAATCGAGACCTTCAGGCCAATGCTGCGGGTGAACGATCTGGCCTCCGAATTCGGCTTCGCCTGGAAAATCGGGACGATAGCCTTTGTCATAGTCATAATAGCCAGCGCACATGAACAAGAACCGGGCGGCAAAATGCCGGTCCTCGCCACCACCTACGGCCTGAGCTGTTACGTGCCAGCGGGCGTCCTCGCTCGACCAGTTTGCCGACACCGCACGGTGACCGAAATGAATGTGGGGATTGATTCCATATTCCTGGGCCGTCTCATGAACATACTCGTGAATGGCGGGGCCATCGGCGATCGTCTTTTCGTGAAGCCAAGGTTTGAAACGATATCCCAGCGTGTGCATATCAGAATCCGAGCGAATGCCAGGATATCGAAATAGGTCCCACGTCCCCCCCATGTCAGCTCTTTGCTCGACTATTGCATAGGTCTTTTCAGGGCATTGCATCACGAGATGGGCTGCAGCACCAATTCCCGAAAGCCCTGCCCCTACGATCAATACATCAACGGTGATTGCCGCTTGCGCCATCATCTACTCTCCACTCTGCTCTGCAA
>JBATDO010000152.1:0-7040 GCA_049663505.1 Sphingorhabdus sp. | reverse complement strand
GGCCTGATCCGCGTGGAGGTGCACCGCGTGGGCCATCGCCGCGCGGTCCGCCCGAACTCACGCCAAGCTGAGCACGTTGTGGTCGTCCGCCATCGCGGCCCATGCGCTTGTTCTCACGCGCGGCCTCACGAGGTGGACCATCGGCCTGGATGATCTCGACATCATTGTCTTCGTCATGGCCAGGCTGTGCGATCGCCTTGGAAAACTTGGCGGCAGCCGCTGCGGCTATGCCGACATGCGTTTCATTCGCCGCGATCCGGATCGCGCCGATATCGTTCTTGGTAACACCGCCACGACGACAAAGCAGGGGCAGTATCCATTTGGGGTCAGCATTGTTGCGCCGTCCGATATTCATCTTGAACCAGACCGAATCATCGAAGCCCTCACGGTGGCTCTCCTTGCTGCGCTCGGTCGAGCGGGTGCCATCGTCCAGCATTTCTTCAGCCTGTGGCATCTTGGCCCGGTGGACCCTGACAAGAGCTGCCGCGATATCCTCAGCAGACATTGTCTCGAGAAGCTTTGCGCCGAGGTTACGATCCTCTTCGTCAACTTCAACAGGCGCCAAAAGTGTTTCCAGCAACCTTTCATGGTCCTTTGCGCGAATATCGGCCGCGGTTGGAACCTTGATCCAGTCTGCTTCGATCTTTGCGCCACGCAACATCGACTCAACGCGCTTGCGGCGTTGATAGGGAACGATCAGAACTGCAGTCCCCTTGCGCCCTGCCCGGCCGGTACGTCCCGAACGGTGCTGAAGCCCTTCTGCATCGCGCGGAAGCTCGACGTGAACCACAAGAGAGAGGTTGGGCAAGTCGATCCCACGCGCGGCAACGTCGGTTGCAACACATACGCGCGCACGGCGGTCACGCAGAGCCTGCAACGCGTGGTTGCGTTCGCTTTGACTATGCTCGCCCGACAAGGCCACCACGTTGAATCCGCGTTCGGTAAGGCTGGCGTGAAGTCGCCGAACATTTTCACGAGTCGCGCAAAAGAGAATCGCGGTCTCTGCTTCATGCAAACGCAACAGGTTGACGACAGCGTTTTCGATGTCTGGTGGTGCCACGGTCACAACCTGGTAGCTGATATCACCATGACCGCGGTCTTCACCGACTGTGGATATGCGCAGTGCGTCGCGCTGGTAGCGCTTGGCCAACGACACGATAGGCTTGGGCATGGTCGCCGAGAACAGCAAGGTCCGGCGTCCCTCCGGCGTGGCATTCAAAATTTCTTCAAGCTCCTCGCGAAAGCCCATGTCGAGCATTTCATCGGCTTCATCGAGGATCGCCACCTTGAGCGCGGAAAGGTCAAGAGCACCCCTCTCCAGATGGTCGCGCAAGCGTCCTGGCGTACCGACAACGACCTGGGCACCTTGACCCAAGGCACGGCGTTCCTTCGATGCGTCCATTCCGCCGACGCAAGTTGCAATGCGCACGCCAGCCTTGCCATATAGCCACATCAGCTCACGGCTGACCTGTAGCGCCAGTTCGCGCGTCGGCGCGATGATCAAGGCCGCTGGCAAGCGGGCAAGGCTAACCATGCCGCCATCGAGAATCTGCGGAGCCATCGCGAGGCCAAAGGCCACGGTCTTTCCGGAACCTGTTTGCGCCGACACGACCAAGTCACGCCCTTCGGCTTCGGCTGCTATCACGGCTGTTTGAACGGGAGTGAGCGTGGTGTAACCACGTGCGGTGAGCGCTTCGTCGAGAAGCGGAGGGATATTTTCAAATGTCATTATCCCGGCCCTTTGCGCGCTTTTTCGCACAATGTCCATGCTGCGCCGCAACATAAGCGGCAACATAAATAGAAGCTTAGACAAATGCGCGAGTTGAGTTATGCAATGCCATGGCCGATTCATCCCAACTCCCGCCGTTTCTTGACCCCGAGAGCTTCACGCGAATGTTTGAAGGTGCAGGACAGTCAGCCAGCGATCCACTCGCTGCTTATCAAAAGGCGCTTGATGCATGGGGACAGGTGCTTGCACCGCTGGCCAAGGCAGGCAGAGACAAGGTGAACCCGAAGGATCGTCGTTTTTCTGATGAACAGTGGGAGCATCCGGTTTTTGACCTGGTCCGTCAAGGCTACCAGGTGATGTCCGATTACCTGTTGGGCGCTGCCGACCAGCTCGACAATGTACCAGAGACAGAACGAGCCAAGATCAGCTTTGCCATCCGCACCGTGGTCGAAGCCATGAGCCCGGCCAACTCTCCCTTTACCAATCCGGTCGCGATCGAAAAGGCAGTCGAGACAAAGGGTGCAAGCCTCATGGCAGGAATGCAGCACATGCTGCATGACATGCAACGGGGCCAGTTGACCCACACCGACCCCGACGCTTTCAGACTGGGTGAAAATATCGCGGCCACGCCTGGCAAGGTCGTCTACCAAACCCCGCTGTACCAGCTCGTGCAATATAACCCATCAACAGAAAAGGTCATGAAAACGCCGCTGGTGATATTCCCGCCCTGGATAAACCGTTTCTACATCCTCGACCTGACAGCGGAAAAGAGCTTCATCAAATGGTGCGTGGACCAGGGCATTACCGTATTTGTCGTGTCCTGGAAGTCTGCAGACAGCAGCATGAAGGACGTTGTCTGGGACGACTATATCGCCGCCCAGATTGACGCCATCGATACAGTCAGGAGCGCGCTCGACGTGCCCGACGTTCACGCGATTGGCTATTGCGTTGCAGGAACCACGTTGGCAGCTACGCTGGCGGTCCTTGCAGCGACGGGCAAGGCCGATAAAGTGAAGAGCGCCACATTCTTTACCGCGCAAGTTGATTTCACCAGTGGCGGTGAGCTCCTTACCTTCATCGACGACAACCAGTTGCAGATGATCGAGGCGCTGGCTTCCCCGCAAGGCTATATGGATGGCCGCTATCTCGCGCTCAGTTTCAACCTGTTGCGCGGCAAGGACCTGATCTGGTCGACTGTGGTGAAGAATTACCTTCTCGGAGAAGAATATCCGGCCTTTGACCTCCTTCATTGGAATGGTGATGTCACCAACTTGCCTGCCAAGTGGCACCGCGAATATCTGTGCGACCTCTACCGCGACAACAAGCTTGTGGTGCCAAACGCAATCTCTGCACTTGGTACGCCCGTTGATCTGACGGCCATTGAGACCCCGTGCTACATCCAGGCCGGACGCGAAGACCATATTGCCCCGGCCGAAAGCGTCTGGAAGATAATGGAACATTTCAAGGGCCCCATGAAATTCGTCCTCGCTGGCAGTGGCCATATCGCAGGCGTGGTCAATCCGCCCGCCCAGATGAAGTATCAATATTGGACCAATGATGCAGGTGCATCGACACTTGGCGCATTCATCGAGGGGGCAACTGAGACAAAGGGCAGCTGGTGGCCTGACTGGCTGACGTGGCTCAAGGCACATGGTGATGCCAAGGTCGCAGCAAAAGGTGGGCGCATTCCCGGCAAAGGAACGCTGAAGGAACTTGAGGCTGCACCTGGAAGCTATGTAAAAACCCGCTAAGTTTTCGGATTTGCGCAATATTGCAGCAAACTGACCCGCACCCTGGTGAGCTGGCTGCGGCCCCGGTTTGAACCGACATCATGTTTTTGTGCAAAACCTGCTGGCTCATCGCTAGCCGCTGCGGCAACCAACCGTCACCCCCGCGACATCGCGAGACACAGGCCAGGGTCAACGAGACCTGACTGCATTCAATGGGATAAATCAGGAAGTTGCAGTTGACGTTTACGTAAACGTCCAGTATCGCGATACAAAGCTTTTGAGGAGAGTCGTCGTGCAATTGGAATTCAGTCCCGAAGAAATCGCCTTCCAGCAGGAAGTCCGCACTTTCATAGCTGAGAATTATCCCGAGAACCTTCGTTCGGTTCAGGATGAAGGTCATGATCTTTCGAAGGAAGATTTCCTCTCGTGGCACCGCATCCTTGCAAAGAAGGGCTGGATTGCACCTGCATGGCCAGTTGAATATGGCGGGACTGGATGGACCCCGACGCAGCGCTTCATCTGGTCTGAAGAACTTGCCCATGCCGATTGCGTGGCGACCATGCCCTTCGGCCTCTCGATGGTAGGGCCAGTCATCTACACTTTTGGAACAGCTGAACAAAAAGCGAAGTTCCTTCCTGGCATATTGTCCGGTGATGACTGGTGGTGCCAGGGCTATTCCGAGCCAGGCGCCGGTTCCGACCTGGCAAGCCTGCGCACCAAGGCGGTGCGTGATGGCGATCATTATATCGTCAACGGCCAGAAAACATGGACGACCATGGCTCAATATGCTGACTGGGGGTTCTTCCTCGTGCGCACAGACAGCGATGCCAAACAACAAGAAGGCATCAGCTTCCTCCTGATCGACATGAAATCTCCTGGGGTCACTGTTCGCCCAATCATCACTCTTGGCGGCGAGCACGAGGTCAACGAAGTCTGGCTCGAGGACGTGCGCGTACCTGTTGAAAACCGCATTTATGAAGAAAACAAGGGCTGGACATGCGCCAAGTTCCTCCTGGCACATGAACGTACAGGCATAGCAGCGGTAGCGCGCTCGAAGCGCGGCGTGGAGAAAATCAAGGCCATTGCACGGACCGAACAGGACGGCGATCGTCCACTCATTTCCAACCCGTTCTTCAAGCGCAAGATTTCCGAACTGGAAATAGACTTGACTGCACTTGAATTCACCGAACTGCGCAGCCTTGCCGGGGTTGCCTCGGGTAAGGGTCCCGGACCTGAATCGAGCCTGCTCAAGATCAAGGGCTCCGAAATCCAGCAGCGGATTACCGAACTCGCATTGGAAGCAGTGGGTCATTATGGCGCGCCATATTTCCGCGGTTTTGGCGAAGGCGATAATGAGCATCCGATCGGCCCAGACTATGCCCACCGCGCCGCACCGACCTACTTCAACACCCGCAAGACAACAATCTACGGGGGATCAAACGAGATCCAGCGCAACATTATCGCCAAGATGGTGCTTGGGATCTAGATAGCGTCCAAGTCACTATCCACGTGACGCGCTTGAAATGCCGCGTTTCGCTTGATGCAATAGCGCGCCTTGGGACATGCACGAGGCTGCCGGGAACAAAATGATAAAGAGAGGCCTATAATGGATTTCACCTATACCGATACGCAGGACATGATCCGCGAAACACTGAGCCGTTTTCTCGCTGACACTTATGGTTTCGATGCCCGGACCAAGATGATCGCGAGCCCATTGGGCCGCGACCCCGGTGTGTGGAAGGCTTTGGCCCAAGATCTCGGCATGCTTGGCGCGTCCTTCAGCGAAGGACATGGCGGCCTTGGTGGTGGACATCTTGAGAATGCACTGATCATGGAAGAACTCGGCAAGGTCATCGCGATCGAACCTTATCTGCAAACCGTCGTACTCGGCGGTGGTGCACTGAAGGCGGTAGGCGGAGCAGTTGCCGACGCGGTTATCCCGGAAATCATCAGCGGCAATGTGATCATCGCATTTGCATATGCCGAACCGCAGGGTCGCTATAATCTTGCAAACATCCGCACGGCCGCCAGGAAGGATGGTTCGGGCTATATTCTGAGTGGCCACAAGGGCGTTGTCTACGCAGCGCCATGGGCAACGCACCTGCTCGTTAGTGCGCGCACCGGGGGCTCAGGCAGCGAAGCAGGCGGTATCTCGCTGTTCCTGATCGATGCATCGCTTCCAGGAATCGTCCGGCGCGATTATCCGACCGTCGACGGGTTCCAGGCGTCGGAGATTTATTTCGAGAATGTTGCAATACCAGGCGACGCCCTACTCGGAGTGGAGGGTGCAGGCCTGCCGTTGATCGAGAGAATTGTCGACGAGGCAACCGTTGCAGTATGCGCTGAAGCCTGCGGTGTTACGCTCAAGTTGCACGAAGGCACCGTAGAATATGCACGCCAGCGAAACCAGTTCGGCCAGCCTATCTCGCGCTTCCAGGTCCTTCAGCACCGCATGGTCGACATGTTCATGGAGGTCGAGCAGTCCAAATCGATGACGACAATGGCGACACTCAAGCTTGACCTTCCTGCAAACGAACGGATGGCAGCTGTCTCTGCATGCAAGGCAAAGGTCAGCAGGGCGGCAAAGTTTGTCGGCCAGAACGCGATCCAGACGCATGGCGGTATCGGTATCACCCAGGAGCTGGCGATTGGGCATTTCTTCAAGCGAGCCACAATGATCGAGGGCCAGTTTGGATCTGCAGACCACCATTATGAGCGGTTCGAATTGCTCACTTTGGCAGATTGATTCCAAGCATATGCGGGTTTGATCCCCAATACGTCCATTCTCCATTTGCTGGATAATGGTGAACAAGGGATCAAAAGCTCGGGAATTCAACTTATTGTGCAGTGCAACATTTTTCGTTGACATCGCCTGCTCGAATCATTATTGTGCAGTGCAACACAACAGAAATGGTGCTCATCATGGCCAGCAAGGCAAAAACAGGAACGACCAAGAACCGCGCAGCTGCGGAACCCAAGGTCGCGCCTGCCGACACTGCTCCAGTTGCAGCGGTGCTCGAAGCTGAAAAGCCCGAGCAGCTCGTAACAAAGATCGTGTCTGTTGATCCCACACCGATTGCTCAAGGAGTAACCAAAATGACCGATACTGTTAAAGCCACGACCGAGAAAGCTACCGAGTTCTTTGCTGACATTCGCGAAAAGGCGACAGAAGCTGCAGACAAGGGCAAGAAAATGGCGGCAGATGCAACCGAGTTCAACAAGGCCAATCTCGAAGCAGTTATCGAAGCTGGCAAGATTGCTGCCAAGGGCGCGCAAGACATGGGCAAGACCAATGTCGAGTTCGTCAAAAAGAATTTCGAAGAAATGCAAGCCGCAGTAAAAGACATTGCCGCGGTGAAATCGCCTACCGATTTTGTCAAGCTGCAGAGCGAATATGCCCGCAAGAGCTTTGACGTTGCAGTTGCCCAGACTACAAAGAACACTGAAGCGATGGTCAAGCTGTTCAGCGACATGTTCCAGCCAATTTCGAACCGGATTGCGGTTACGACTGAATTCTTCAAGAAGGCTGCGTAAGCAGTTTTCTGGATATTGTACCGGTGCTCCTCTGAGCACCTGCTGCC
>JBATDO010000151.1:0-13618 GCA_049663505.1 Sphingorhabdus sp. | reverse complement strand
ACCCCATGTGCATGAACCGCCATCTTCTTCCCATATAGATGGGCTGTGTCGACAAGCGCCTTCACTTCGTCGTCGAACAATTGACGACCAAGACCAGCGCCGATCCTGCTGTTGACCCCGCCAGTAGTGGCAATCTTGATAACATCAACGCCGCGCCGGATCTGCTTTCGAACTGCTTGTCGGCAGCTTTCAACGCCATCACATAGATTTTCCTGACCAATGCTGGAATGGAGCTGTTCGGAAACCGAGAGCGTTGCATCCATGTGGCCGCTCGTGGTGGAAATGGAACGACCGGCATCAATGATGCGCGGGCCGGGCAACTCACCTGCTGCCACTGCGTCGCGCAGCGCCAACGTTGCACCAGATCCGTCGCCAAGATTTCGAACGGTGGTAAAACCTGCCAGGAGTGTTTTCCGGGCATTTCCTGCAGCTCGATAAGCAGCACGCGCAGGGCTGTCGGTGAGACCCTCGATCAATGCAGCATTCCCGCCTGCATCGGAATCAAGATGAACATGGCTATCAATCAAGCCTGGCAGAATAAACTTGTCTTTCAGGTCGATTATGATCGAGCCAGGTGGGCCAGCTTGATGACCCTCGAGGATCTCCAGGACTTTTCCTTGGCGGATCACGACCGTCGACGGACCGCGAGGTGCAGAGCCCGGCTTGTCAAGCAACTGCCCTGCATGGACAATGGTCAGTTGGTCAACTGTCTGTGCATTCAGCGGTGCCGTGCACATCATCAAGGCAGAGATCGAAACGAAGGCCAGCTTTGTCATTTGAATGCACCCCTATTTTTCATGTACCGCGCACCAGCAGGTGGTGGATCTTGTGGTGGCCCCGCAAAACACTGCGCCACCGCCATCCATGCATGTGCGACATCGCCGCTCAATTCAAGAGACGTGTCAGCGATATTTCGACACTGGGTAACTACTTGGCAGAATTCCGCAGCGTTGCCCTTGATCATGGATCTGGCGTCCCCTGCATGCCCGGGGTCGTCGCCATACACCCAAATCACCCCGGAAGGTGCGGTCAGTTCCAGCCGTGGCATTGCGCCGGGAATTTCCTGTCTCCGGTTGTTGAATGTCCAACCATAGGTGTTGACGCCAAGGCGAACGATATTGCCGATCCGATCTGCATCGCTTCGCGGGGTTCCCAGCACATCATATATCGCCTGCGCATGCGCCCATGTTTCCATCAGGCGAGCGGTAATTGAACTGATAACGCTCATCTCCGGCCCAACCCACTTGACGCGTCGCCTGCGGTCAGCATGGGCAAAGCCGACGGCCATGGCGCGAAATTGCTGCACCCATCTGGTAACGAGCGATTGGCCAGACAGGCCCTGCAGATAATCGTATTCGAAAGTGCGCAGCCGACCTTCCTTGATACCTGTCTTCATCACTTGGATGAATGCATCGAACGCTTCTTCATCATTCAAGGACAAGTCGGCTGCAATATTCCAGACATGCAAGTGACGGATGATGTCGTTGATCGTCCAGTTCTTGAAAAGCGTCGGCATTTCGAATTCTTCGTCAGTGAGCGATGACAACAGAATCCTCAGCGCTTCGTTCTCGTCTTCGAAATCCTGCGCTTGCTGCATTGCCATCACCCCATGAACCCGAACATATGCCCTGCGACCTTGCGCATTTGTATTTCTTCTGCGCCCTCGGTGATGCGGTAGCGCCGATGGTGACGGTAGATATGTTCAAAAGGCTTGTGTCTCGAGTACCCGAGGCCGCCATGCACCTGCATCGCAAAATCGGCGGCATTGCAGACCAATCGGTTGGCCTTGTAGTTGCACATGCTCACCTTGTCGGACAAGCGGACAGCGACTTCCGGTTTCGACATCAAGTCCATTTCCGCGGCAGTCTTGTAAATCAAAAGCCGGAGCATCTCGGCATCTGTCTGAAATTCGACAAGTGGGAATTGAATCGCCTGGTTGATCGCCAACATTTTTCCGAACGGTTTGCGTTCAAGTGCATATTTCACGGTCTCATCAATGCAATACTGGGCAGCACCCAGAGATGAGGCGGCTTGTCTGATACGATTTTCGTGGACAAAATGCTGCGCTACCGCGAGCCCGTTGTCCAATTCCCCCAATATCGTGCTCTCAGGCACCCAGACATTGGAATATTTCACCTTCGGATGATCAGTGGGCATATTGAATGTCCACATATACTCGCCGATTTCAAATCCCGCAGTGTCCGTTGGCACCACAAAACACGTGATTCCTCGTGCCTTGCCCCTGTCGCCGCTCGTGCGCGCAAAGGTCATCACATGCGTTGTGTATGGCAGGCCAGTGGTCCACATCTTGTTGCCATTGATACAGTAACCCGCAACCCCGTCGCGAACCTCTGGCACGGCGTAGCTATCCATGTGCGTTGCGTCGGATCCATGGTGTTCTTCGGTAAGTCCAAAGCTCCAGCCCATTTTTCCCTCCAGCATTTGCGGGATAAACTCGCGCTTTTGCTGTTCAGAACCGAAGTCTCGCAACATCAGGACCTGTACCAGATTGCCGACAATACTGCTCTCGTTCTGCAGGTCGTTGTGCAGACCTAGCCCCTTATGAGCGAGATGGTGCCGGATAACCGCCATCGCGAGGTTTGACCCATCCTTTCCACCGAACTCGGCCGGGATAGCATAACGATAATGGCCCGCTCTATCGGCGACGGCCCGCATCTCGGCCAACAGTGCCCACCAATCTGCCCGAGGATGGCCGTCATTATCCCAGTCCGTTCGCGCATTTTCGCGCCTGTGGTCAAA
This sequence comes from Sphingorhabdus sp., assembly GCA_049663505.1. Lineage (GTDB taxonomy): Bacteria > Pseudomonadota > Alphaproteobacteria > Sphingomonadales > Sphingomonadaceae > Sphingorhabdus_B. The sequence goes on along the minus strand of JBATDO010000151.1, from coordinate 10,858 downwards.
AAAGCGAATATTGTCGTCGCGCCCCTCTATGGGCTTGATCTCGCGCTCTATGAATCCATCAAGTTCGGCGAGATATGCCGTTATGTCGTCGGGAATATCAAACAGCATTCTCGCGCCTCCTCTGCCAGGTTCAAAGCCAAGCGACGTTCAAAATTCCGCCACACAGCGGCTTCCACTCGCGGCGGCCAATTCGAATTGACGTTTAGCGTGGCGTAGCACATGCAATTATTCAAGCAAATTTAACTAGACAATTAAATCGTCCAGAGGTGCGTGGCCTTGGCCAGCGCAGAATAGCGTGGCTGGTCGGTTGCAAGTTTCTCGATTGCTTGCCTTTTCAATTCCGCCAGCAATCCGGGGGTATCGAGCGACTGGCGACCAGTCATGAGTTCATCGGCCAATTTCCTGTCATGCACAAACCCAGGAGACTGCGCTTCACGGGTGAGCATTCCGATCGCATTGATCGCCACGGCGGACATGAACTTGTCACGTCCTTGGAATTTCGGCTTCACGTCCGTCTCGATCCAGCTAGCCAGCGCTTCCAGCATTTCAACAGATGAAGGCTCCCCCTGCCGCCTCGGGTCGGCTGCAGGTGCGATTGTGATCGATGCGCGTTCGGCCGCCGGTGCATCCTGCTCAAGCAGCATCAGCAAATCGACTTCGGTTTCGGATGCCCGCCTCCCGATGACGGCACGTTCCAGACTAGCATCAAGGCCGCTGCGCCAGATTTCTGCCATTTGCAGACAGCAGATGCCCCACCAGAGCGTCGAATAAACAAGCCAATACCGAAACCGCCCAGGATCGACGTCAACGCCGCTTTCCTGCTTGTAACATTGCCAGAGCACGTCCAGCGCTCCAACACCAAATGCTGGCCTGTCAATATGGCCAAACCTCCAGCTATTTATACACCCAAAGGCCAGGTCCTGATGCCGATCTCCCAGGTGCGCCAACTCCCAGTCAAGAACGGCAGCAAGGCCATCTGGACCTACCATTATATTGCCCATTCTAAAATCGCCGTGAAGCAATACAGGTTCGACAGCGACCGGTGCGTGATCTTCAAGCCACTTGAAAGCAAGCGCCATCACTGGCCTGTCGCCTCCATATTGCAGGAAACGGTCCCTGAGGTCAGCGCAAAGGGAAGCGGCATCGGGAAATGGAATTTCTGGAAGGCTTTGCAAGGGAACGGCATGGATATGTGCGAGCTCGCGCGCCAATTCTGGCAACAGGCCTGCGGGCGGATCTGAAAGTATTCGTGCAGGGTTAACCTCTGCTTCGACCCGCTTCATGAGGTAGCCGGTGCCCAGGCAGTCGGATACATCTATTTCTGCTACAATCTCTGGAGCTCTCACGCCAGCAGCGCGTGCCGCCCTGACGATTGCAGCCTCGACATCATGTCCATAAACTCGCCCCGCCATCATCGCGGCAGAAGGCGAACGGCGCAGCACATATCCTTGCCCTGCGTGGTTGAATGACCAACTTTCCATATTTGCGCCACCCGTCAATCGGATCAAATCCTGGAGAGAATCCTGGCCTCCCAATGTCCGAGCAACAAACCGCTCAAGGCTTTCGTCAAATTGGCTCATGTGCATTTGTTAGCGCAGGATCATCGAAGCGCAAAGACGATAACGCGCCTTCCGATAATCAAGTTTCCCGGATTGCTGCACAGGCACTGGGTTCAAGATACGACTTGGTTTTCGTAACCCAATGGAGCGCCGAGAGACCAGTCATCGGCACATCCCGAAATGCTGCAACCATACTATTTACAGCCAACCCACATGGCCGATCCCACCAAGTCCCGTGGCGAGCATTTTGCGGTCACAACAGGTCTTTGGCGAGTGTCTGTATGACGAGAAAAAATTCCTCGATAACTTCGTCGATGATCTGCTTGGCTGGCTTGACTGCGTCAATGCGCCCTGCGACCTGCCCGGTAAGAGCAATTGCGGCGTTCATGTCTCCTCCAAAATACAAGTCCAGAATATTTTGCATTTCCCCCATGATATTGTCCGTTGGTGCAAGATCAAGCTTGCTTGTTCGCTCGGTCCGAAGTGCGCGAAGCGCTGGCCCAGGGCCATGACGGTTCAAAAATACGGTATCGGTTTCCTTTGCTGCAATTATCGCATTCTTCCAATTCTGGTGCACAGGGGATTCTGCCGCACTCACCATGCGCGTGCCCATCTGTATTCCCTCAGCGCCCAATGCGAAGGCTGCAGCCATTGACCGACCACAAACCATGCCGCCAGCTGCAATTATCGGCACGTTCACCTTGGAGCGGATCAATGGCAACAGAACCATCAATGCAACATCGCGTGGATTCTTAAAGCCACCGCCTTCGCCGCCCTCGACCACCAACCCGTCTACACCGGCTTCGATCGCCTTGAGAGCGCCTGCCAAAGTCGGCACCACGTGAAATACTGTCAGCCCCGCCGCCTTCAGGGGGGCGCAATATCTGTTTGGATCGCCTGCCGACGTCGTCACAAATTTGATGCCCTGATCGACCACAAAATCCACGATGCCAGGATCGCGAACAAAGGCCTGCGCAATGTTTACGCCAAAGGGCTTGTCAGTCAGACTGCGCATCTTGAGAATTTCGAGACGGACATCGTCCAATTGGCCCGACGAAGTCTCGATAATTCCCATACCGCCTGCATTGGATACTGCTGACGCCAATTGTGCCCGCGCAATCCATCCCATGGGCGCCTGTACTATGGGGTATTCGACACCCAGCATCTCGGTGACCCGGTTTTGAATTGCGTTCATACGCTGTCTCCCTATCCTTGGCACAGGGCATAGAACACAATGATCGGCTTATCCAAGCGAGTTTAATCGGATGACTAAGGATTTCCCGGTCGTGGCAGTTTTGATTGGATTAAGACACAATCTTGATGTTCGGCTTGACTGATGTCTCACTGTTCACTGATTTGCCCAGACCCACGAATATCGTGTCGACAATGCAAGCGAGCTTGGCCTCGTTGAGCTTGCCTGTACCAATGTGGATTATCGCGTCCGGATTGGTATAGCATTGCATCATCTGGTTGATCAGCGAGACGGCTTCATCGATGGACAACCCCGCAAAATACCCCTGGTCCATCGCTTCAGCTACAATCAACGCAAGATAATGATCCCCAAGATCAACATATCCCCGAACTACTTCGAAATATTGATTTCCAATTTCGAGATAGCTTTTCAAAAGTTCTGGCTCAGACTCGTATTGTTCGACCATCACCGCGAAGCGGCGAGCAAAGAAGGCAAGCATCTTGTCGCGAGCCGTTAGATCGGATGCAGTCACGTCCTCCATTATCCTGATCTTTGCTGAAAACCATTTTTCGGCCACTGCCTCCATCAACGCTTCCTTGTTCTCAAAGAAACGATAGAGATTGGATGGCGACATTCCCGCAGCGCTTGCCAATTCAGTCATCGAAATGTCCGCTGAGCCGCGCTCACGCACCATGTCGTCAACAGTCTCCAGCAGTCGCAGGCGAACAGCTTCGATATCGGTTTGGGGACGCGCCATTCCGGCTCCTGTGTTATGCTGTTAAAACAGTTTTATGATATATAAAACTTTTCTTCAATCTTCAATGTCGCGGAACAAAAAAGCGCGTTGCCCGCTTTCTTCCATTCCCGGCCTAGCCGAACCGTGGTGTTCATGGGCCAGGCCGGAAAGCGTCAGCCCGAGCAATCTGATGCCAAGCGGTGCCGGCAAAAGCTGATCAAGAAGTTGGTGAGACAACCGTTCGAACTCCGTCTTTTCAGCGAGGACATGGTCGACCGTCCGGGATCTCGTCACCGTCTTGAAATCGGCAAAGCGGGCCTTGAGCGTGAGTGTTTTACCGCGAGCATTGTGCCGCTCGATTCGCTCCCAAACGATATCGATGATTTCATTGATCGCTTCGCACAGTTCCTGCTCGGTCAGCTTGTCTTCGAAATAGGTAAGTTCTCCACCGAGCGACTTACGGACCTGGTTGGGGTTAACTGGCCGATTGTCCACCCCGCGTGCAGCCATGTAAAGGTACCTCCCGCCGCCGCCGAAATGTGCGGTCAGCCACGCTTCGTCCCTTTTTCGCAGGTCAGCACCTGTAATAATTCCAAGCTTCGCCATCTTTTCTGCCGTACGTGGTCCAACACCGTGAAACCGACGTACCGGCAAGCCGGCCACAAAATCGGCGCCTTGTTCGGGAAGGATAACGCAGATGCCATCGGGCTTGTTCTGGTCGCTCGCCAGCTTTGCAATAAACTTGTTATAACTTACCCCTGCGCTCGCCGTCAGGCCGGTTTCAGCATGGATTTCGGCACGGATAGCCTTGGCAATCTTGATCGCGGATCCAATGCCCAGTTTATCCTTCGTGACGTCAAGATAGGCCTCGTCGAGCGATAGCGGCTGAACGAGATCGGTGTGTCGACCAAATATCTCGCGAATGTGGCGCGATACTGCCCGATATGCCTCAAAACGTGGCTTGACGAAAATCAGGTCGGGGCACTGTCGCTTGGCAGTAACCGACGGCATCGCCGACCGAACGCCAAAAGCGCGCGCTTCATAGCTTGCCGCAGCAACGACGCCGCGCTTCGAGGATCCGCCGACTGCAACCGGTTTGCCTCGCAATTCGGGATTATCGCGCTGTTCGACGCTAGCGAAAAAGGCATCCATGTCGACGTGAATGATCTTGCGGACCAACTGGTCGACGGTATCCAACATGGCCTTACGCCTGTAACTCCAAACGAAGAGCCTTGCGATCGAGCTTGCCGATCATTGTCTTGGGAAGCGCATCGCGCACCACAACTGCTTGCACCCGTTCATGTTTGCCAAGCTGCGGGTTGAGCCAGTCAGCGAGTGAAGCACCGTCTTCGGTAGCCTCATCTTGCAGGGTCACGTATGCGCGTGGGATCTCGCCATGATAACTGTCGGGAACGCCAATCACCAGCGCCTCTTTAACCGAGGGATGCCTGTAAAGAATTTCTTCGACCTGGCTGGGAAAAACCTTGAACCCCCCGACAGCGATCATGTCCTTCAGGCGGTCAACGATAAAGATGAAGCCGTCATCGTCAATCGTCGCGACGTCGCCGGTCCTCAAGAAGCCATCGACAAATACTTCATCATCCGCATCAGGCCGATTCCAATAGCCCAGCATGACCTGCGGGCCCGAAAATACAAGTTCGCCTGGCTCCGCTGCAGGGGCCGGTTTTGTTGGGTCTTCCTTGTCCACAAGCTTGACGATGGTGCCTGGTATCGGCTGTCCAATGCTGCCGGCCTTGTTGAGCCCTTGATATGGATTGCACGAGACCACGCCCGAACTTTCTGTCAGCCCGTATCCCTCGATGACCACCGCTCCGGACCGCGCCTCGAACCGTGCCTTGAGTTCAGTTGGAAGCGGCGCTCCTCCCGAGATACAGGCTCGCAACGAAGAAAAATTGGTGGTTGCGATTTCAGGACAGTCCAGCAACGCTTGATACATCGTCGGTACGCCTGGCAGTGAAGTTACATGCGTGCGGTTAATCGCGGCAAGCGCTGCCTTTGCCTCGAACCTAGGCAGCATGACGATCTCGCCGCCATTGTTCACTGTACGGTTCAGCACCGTTGCATTGGCAAAAACATGAAAGAACGGCAACACACCCAAAATCCTGTCTTCACTGAGATTGTCGGACTTGTTGAAAAAGGATTCAGGGTCGATGCAGTTAACCTGCCGGGCATTGGCTGTGATATTTTGGTGGCTGAGCATTGCGCCCTTGGGCACACCCGTCGTTCCACCGGTATATTGCAGCTGGGCAATATCAGTATGCGGCGCGATGATTGGCACGCTGTAGTCACCGCTATTTGCGATGAGATCAGAATATGCCGTAATCCGGCTATCGCGCGGGATCGCTGCGATTTCCGCTCGCTTGAACAAGCGGTAGGCAATGCTCTTTGCGCAAGGTAGTGCATCGGCAATGCTGCCGACCACAAGTTCTTTCAGGCTCGATTTTTCAAGGACCTTGATTGCAGTTGGTAACAACGCGGTCGCTGACACCGTGAATAAAATGCTTGTGCCGCTATCTGCAACTTGATGGGCCAGTTCGTCCACCGAATAAAGTGGCGAGAAATTGACGACCGTCGCACCTGCCGCAAGCGCACCATAATAAGCAGCGATGTAGAGTGGCACGTTGGGCAGGAAAAGGCCGACCTGGTCGCCCTTGCCAATGCCCTTATCCTGCAGTCCCCTGGCAACGCGGCGGACAACTCCGGCCATTTCGGCATAACTGTATTTGCGGCCCATGAAGTCCGCCAAAGCTGACTGGCCCATTCTGTCAGCCGATTGAAAAAACATGTCGTGCAACGCTAAAGGCGCGAAGTGCTGGTCCCACTTCGAAGGGTGCAGATAATTTGCAGTCCAAGGCATATCGAGTGTCATGCTTTCCAAGATGCTATATTAATTCGAACTATACCAGCCCACACCGTCACGAATTTCCAAGCGCGCACGACCCGAACGTTCAAGGTAACGCAGATGCGCCATCGCCTCGCCTGTCGCGAGACCGAAAATGTCGTCATCAATTGGCCTTCCGAACAGAATCCGGAATGTGTCGACAGCTCGCATTTCATTCATTCTGAGCGCTTCTTCGAGTCGATCAAGCTGCTCGTGATGGCCTTCGGCAAGACGATCAAGTCGAACGTGTATCCCTTTGAAGGGATAACCATGAGCCGGCAACACCAGCATATCCTGCGGCAATGAAGCCCGAAACCGCGCGATGGAAGCAAGCCATTCGGAAAGCGGGTCGGCATCGGGTTCGCTGTCCATTATGGAGACATTGGAGGTGATGCGTGGTAATATTTGGTCGCCGGCAATAATCACGCCATTGTGATGATCGACAAGGCAGGCATGTTCAGGTGTATGACCACCCCCAGTCATAACCTGCCAATCTCGGTGCCCGACACGAATGGTAGCACCGTCATCGAGACGCACATGCCCAGACGGCAGTCGAGATACGGCGCGCGCAAAATTGCCCCACCCGCCATTTCGCATCATTTCCAGCCGCTCCTCATCATAGCCTGCCAATTTGCGACGGCGCAGAATATCCTCAGGGGGATGTTCGAGCTGCTCGCTGGTTAACATCCGGGCAAGAAGCCATTCGGTCCTGTTCATCCATACAGGAACCTTGAATTTGTTTGCCAACCAACCAGCACAGCCCACATGGTCAGGATGAAAGTGGGTGACGAAAATTCGCGTGAGTTGTCGTTCGGACAGCCCGTTTGCGAACATCGTTTTCCAAAGAGCCACGACATCGGGTAAAAACAGTCCGGTGTCGGCAATTGCATAGCCATTGCGCGCTTCCAGGTCATCATCGAGCAACCAAAGATTTATGTGCGAGAGATTTCCTGGTACCGGCATTCGTGTCCAGCCCAGGTCAGGCGCGAGATTGTAGATCTCGCCATATGCTGGCGCGTGATCGCCAAGTGGATAGGTCAAGCCCTTAAGCTCTTTGGCTTCAAATCCATGGTCGACAAGCGACATGTCATAAGCGGGGGGAGGTTTTCTTACCATCCCCCTGCCGTGCCTTAACCGCGCAATTAAGGCAATGGTGACGTTACGTTAAATGCCTTCTTATTCAGCCGTTTTCTTGAACAGCGTTTCAGCAGTCAACTCGGGCTTTGCACTTTCCTCTTCTTCACCGTTCAGGGCAGCTTCTGCCTTGCGGGCAGCTTCTGTTCGTTCTGCGCGGAGCTCTTCAATCAGTGCATCGCGGTCGGTACCCAAACGCAAGTCGTCGGCTGCCTTGTTATCGATCCCAGCTTTCTTGGCGATGCGATTGACGATGGCATCAAGCTCGCGTTGCGAGCACAGGCCCAGCGTTACCGGATCCTTTGCCTGGATCTCGGCAATGTTCCAGTGGCTACGCTCACGGATCGCAGCGATAGTGTTGCGGGTTGTGCCGATAAGCTTGCAGATCGCCCCGTCGGAAATCTCTGGGTGGTTACGCAACAACCATGCGATCCCATCGGGCTTGTCCTGACGTTTCGACACTGGCGTGTAACGAGGCCCCTTGGTACGCCGAACCTGGTCGGGACCCTTTGACATCTTGAGCACATAGTCCTCGTCGGCTTGACCCTTTTCAATTTCCTCCATCGCCAACTCACCGGCATGTACAGGATCGCGGCCAGTGAATTTCGAACCGGTCATATCATCGGCCATGGCTTGAACTTCGAGGATATGGATCCCGCAAAACTCTGCAATTTGCGGAAAGCTCAGTGCAGTATTGTCAACCAGCCAAGCAGCTGTTGCGTGCGGCATCAATGGGGTGGCCATGTGTGTAACTCCAATAATAAGGGCCGCCCCTTTCGGAGCGGCCTGAATATGTTGGGCTGGACTTTAAGCGATATTCTCCACGACGTCTAGTCGGTGTTTTTGATTTAGCCCGGCGGGGCCTCGCAAGGGTGCGCAAAGGACCAATTCATGATCTAAAATCAAGGCCTGACACCGCCCGGGTTGCCGCGCGCAGGCATTCTCCTTGCGATCAAAAGTCATCCCAAGCTTGCGTTGCGATGCTGAATGTCGCAGTTCACATGGCAATGAAACTGGGGGGAGACCGCAATGAAACGGATTTTCAAATGGATCGGCATCATGCTGCTGGCGATACTGGCCGCAGTCTTTTTCTGGGGTTATGCACCTGACACTGACGCGACCGCTATGAAAGACAAATATGGCAGCCGCACGTCTCGTTTTGTCAATCTACAACCCGGCCTCGATGTGCACTATCGCGATGAAGGCAAACGCGGTGGTCGTGTACTGGTGTTGATCCATGGGTCAAATGCTTCGCTGCACACCTGGGAGGCATGGGTAGACCAATTGGGCGCCGATTACCGAATTATCAGTATCGATCTCCCAGGGCACGGCCTGACTGGACGACACCCCGGAGGTGTTTACGATTACCCGGTCTTTGTCGACGTCGTGAATCAATTGATGTCCAAACTGGGTGTCGACAAGGCCGTGATCGGCGGGAACTCAATGGGGGGCGGGACCGCATGGATGTTTGCTCTTGCGCATCCTGAAAAAACCGAGGGGTTGTTGCTGGTCGATGCAGCAGGTGCGCCCTCTTGGAAGGCGAACAAAATCCCCATCGGGTTTCGCATCATGCGGATGCCGGTGGCAAAGGAGCTTGCACGTGACATCGCCCCACGCAGCATGATAGAATCAAGCCTAAAAACGTCGATGAGCGTGAAAGCAAAGATTACCGATGAGCTTGTTGATCGGTACTGGGAGTTGAACCGCTACCCCGGCAATCGCGAAGCAACGATGAAGCGCTTTGCGCTGCAACATAATAATCGCCCTGCCACCAAGGAATTGCTTGCCTCGATAAAGGCACCTGCGATGATCCTGTGGGGACAGGAGGATAACCTCATCCCTGTAAAATCAGCGACATGGTTCAACAAGGCTCTGCCGGGTTCAAGGATGGTGGTCTATCCAAATGTGGGTCATATTCCAATGGAAGAAGTTCCCGAACAAAGCGCCAAAGATGTAAGGAAATGGCTGGAAAGCTTGCCTGAACGATGAGATTGCATTGCGCCCCTTGTTTGCAACAAGGCATTCAAACCGCCAGTCAAACCGGGAAAACGGGCTAAGACAGCGCACCTTGGTTATGGGTTCACTGCGAGGCCCATTTACCAAGGCAAAGCGCTGCAAATAGGCTCGATAACCCAGCTAGTCGCGGCAGTTAGCCTAATCCTGACTGCAGATTATTCAGGCCACCTTCGATCAAAGATCCTTGAACATCTTCTTCAATGTGCAACCTCAATCGCGGACATGTCATTATAACTCAATGCCAGTCCTGCAAACGCACGCGCAATAGCAGATGTGGTCACCAATTTGACCTGTTCGCGCTCCGGTCGTACCGGCAAAAGGCCGGTGCAGTCCTTAAATGCGGCGCAAGTCCGACATCACTTTGTTGCGCCGATTGTCGCAGGACTGCGTTGGAACAACGCTAGATGGTCAGGATGATTTTGCCCACGTGCCCGCCTGCCTCCATATGCGCGTGTGCTTCCGATGCGGCCTTCAGTGGAAAGCTCATGTCCAATTCGGGACGAAGGCCCCCATCGGCGACGATCGGCCAAACATTCTGGTAGATTTCCTGGCATAAAAGCCCCTTGAATTCGCTTGACCGGGAACGCAGCGTCGACCCGGTCAACATCAACCGGCGTGTCATCACATGAGCCATGTTGATTTCCGCAACCATTCCGCCCTGTACCGCAATTGTCACATGGCGACCATCTTCGCGCAGGGCCTGGAGGTTGCGTGTAACATAGCTCCCTGCGACCATGTCGAGCACGATGTGAACACCCTCTCCAATGGTCACCTTTTTAACCTCTTCCACAAAATCGGTGGCGAGATAATTGATTGCATGGTCCGCGCCTATTGCAATGGCCGCCAGACATTTCTGATCTGATCCACAGGTCACAATGACATTGAGGCCAAATAGCTTTCCTAACTTGATAGCCATCGTTCCAATGCCGCTCGTGCCGCCATGGACAAGAATGGTCTCGCCGCTTGTGGCGTAGCCTCGTTCGAATACGTTGTGCCAAACGGTAAAAAGGGTCTCTGGGAGAGCGGCCGCCTCCGCCATGCTGATTGCAGCGGGGACCGGCAGGCACTGGTCGAACGGTGCGACGCAATATTCCGCATAGCCACCGCCAGAAACCAGTGCGCAGTACCGGCTGCCAATCGCGTGCGGATTAACACCATCGCCAACCGCAATGATCGTACCTGACACCTCCAGTCCGGGAATGTCGCTCGCTCCAGGTGGATGTGGGTACAGCCCCATGCGCTGGATAACGTCCGGACGATTGACACCCGCTGCTGCAACCTTCAACAATATTTCACCACGAGCGGGCACAGGTATGGGC
>JBATDO010000150.1:0-1997 GCA_049663505.1 Sphingorhabdus sp. | reverse complement strand
AGCGAAAAGTGGGACAGGAATGCCGCACCAAGGCTTTGAGCATTCAACTCTGGCAGAATTGGCAATCGCCCAAGGCGGCGTACAGGCCCAATCTCGCAGATGATATTCTCGCTATCCACTTGGGCGTCCCCCACAAAGGCGATGCCGTGGATCGCAACCCCGCGATTGCGCAGCGCCTCTATTGACAGCAGGCTGTGATTGATCGTTCCAAGTGCCGTGCGTGCAACGATGATCACGGGAAGCTGCCATGTCACAAACTGGTCTGCACTAAGGTTGCCCCGTGACAGCGGCACCAGCACGCCCCCTGCCCCTTCAACGACCAACGGTCCATCCACACGAGGCAAATTGAGCTGCTCGGCTTCGATCATGGCGCCGTCGATTTCGGCTGCGCGGTGTGGTGAGCAAGGCGTTGTCAGCCGATATGCCTCGTTGAGGATATGTGCTGCAGGCAGGCCTGAAAGCTGCGCAACAGTCTCGCGGTCACTCCCATCTGCAAGCCCTGCCTGTACCGCCTTCCAATAAAATCCGTTGAGTGCCCCCACAAGCGCCGCTGCAAAAATGGTCTTGCCCACGTCGGTGTCCGTACCCGTTATGACAAAGCCATTACTCATGAAACAGTGCTCCTGATCAATTCGGCAAGACCATCAATATGGTCCCGCGTCACGTTGAGCGTGATCGATACCCGGAGCCGGGCCGTGCCTGCAGGAACCGTTGGCGGGCGAATACCGCGCACGTCATAGCCTGCTTCCTGCAATATCCCCGCAATAGCCATTGCCTTGACATCATCACCGATAATTACTGGTACAATTTGCGACGCGCTCGTTCCCTTGCCCAGGTCGCCGAGACGTGCACGTGCATATCCTGCAAGCTCGCCAAGACGCGCGCGACGCTCAGGCTCGTCGGCAAGAATGCGCAGGGCCTCGCGCACTGCGCTTGCCATCAACGGCGAAGGAGCTGTTGAAAATATGAAGGCACGGCCGCGGTTCACAAGGAAATCGCGCACGAACCTGGGCCCTGTCAGCAACGCTCCTTCGCAACCCAGTGCCTTGCCACAGGTTCGCAGGCTGATGACATTGTCCTGCCCGTCGAGATCTGCACCAAGCCCTCGCCCATTTGGCCCGAACACGCCCGTTGCATGCGCCTCGTCGATGACAAGGAAGGCATCGTGCTCGCGTGCCAGTGTCGCAAGCGCGTCAAGTGGCGCTAAATCGCCGTCCATGCTGTAAAGGCTTTCAACAGCGATCCATACACGCCCTGTCCCACCATGATGGCGCCAGCTGCGAATGGCATCATCAAACGATCCCACGTCATTATGGTCAGCAGCGATCGCGTCTGCACGCCCCAGTCGCATGCCTTCATGGGCACTTGCATGGACCAGGCTGTCATAGACGACAAGATCGCCCTTTTGTGGAAGGCTTGAGAACAAGGCAGCGTTTGCTGCATAGCCACTTGAGAAGAAGAGGGCAGCCTCGGCCTTGAAAAAGAGGGCGGCCTCCTCTTCGAGCAACTCGTGCTCTGGATGGTTGCCTCGCAGCAATCGCGATCCGCCCGAACCGACCGGCACACCCCGTTCGATTGCATCTGATATCGCGGCCTTGAGACGGGGTGATCCCGCGAGCCCCAGATAATCATTAGACGACAAGTCAATTCCCTCTTGCGCAATAAGGCGCCGATAGCGTCCCTGTTGGTTCAAATCAGCGAGCTGGCCCAGATGAAGGGCGTTCAGTGAGGGGGAGGCTTCGATCATGCCGATCCCGTAGCGTCAACTGGAGATTTTGCGAGACATAAATATTTGCAGAATACTACAGTTCGACGACGAGCTAGTTGTTCAAACAGATCCAACACCGTTACAGGCATTGCTGCGGTCAACTTTTTTGCGTTTATCCATACGGAATCACGTGGCACCGTTCACAATGCCGGCAGGCTACGACAAGGGTGGTTTGAAGAACGAAGAAATAATGTGACATTCAGCGCAATCACACGGGACTGCTCTATAT
>JBATDO010000149.1:0-11065 GCA_049663505.1 Sphingorhabdus sp. | reverse complement strand
GGATTGCCTTGCCTTCGATCAGCATGGGCTCGAACGCCTGGATGCCAAGACGATGCAGCGTGGGCGCACGGTTTAACAGAACCGGGTGCTCGCGGATGACTTCGTCGAGGATATCCCAGACTTCCGGCTTTTCCTTCTCGACCAGCTTCTTGGCCTGCTTCACCGTCGACGAGAAGCCCTTGGCTTCAAGGCGCGAGTAGATGAAGGGCTTGAACAGCTCGAGCGCCATCTTCTTGGGCAGGCCGCATTGATGCAGCTTGAGTTCTGGACCTGTCACGATAACCGAACGACCCGAATAATCGACGCGCTTGCCGAGAAGGTTCTGGCGGAAGCGCCCTTGCTTGCCCTTGAGCATGTCAGAAAGGCTCTTGAGCGGACGCTTGTTGGCGCCCGTGATGGTGCGACCGCGACGTCCATTGTCAAACAATGCGTCAACGGCTTCCTGCAACATGCGCTTTTCGTTGCGGACAATGATGTCTGGAGCACGCAGCTCTATGAGGCGTTTCAAGCGGTTGTTCCGGTTGATCACGCGGCGATAAAGGTCGTTGAGATCCGAAGTTGCAAATCGACCACCATCGAGCGGAACCAGCGGGCGTAGCTCGGGTGGAATGACCGGGATCACGTCAAGGATCATCCATTCAGGCTTGTTGCCAGAATCGATGAAGCTTTCGACGACCTTCAGGCGCTTGATGATCTTCTTTGGCTTGAGCTCTGACTTGGTGACCGCCAGTTCAGCAAGCAGGTCATCACGTTCCTGCACGAGGTCCAGATCCATCAGCATCTGCTTGACTGCCTCGGCCCCAATGCTGGCGGTAAAGGCGTCCTCGCCATATTCATCCTGCGCGTCGAGCAACTCGTCTTCGCTCATCAGCTGGAACTTTTCCAGCGCAGTGAGGCCTGGCTCGGTGACGATGTAATTCTCGAAATAAAGCACACGTTCGAGCTGCTTGAGCTGCATGTCGAGCAGCAAGCCGATGCGCGAAGGAAGCGATTTCAGGAACCAGATATGCGCAACAGGTGCCGCAAGTTCGATATGGCCCATGCGTTCGCGACGCACCTTGGTAACGGTAACTTCAACGCCGCACTTCTCGCAGACAACACCCTTGTATTTCATGCGCTTGTACTTGCCGCACAAGCATTCATAGTCCTTAACCGGGCCAAAGATGCGCGCACAGAACAGGCCATCACGCTCGGGCTTGAAGGTACGATAGTTGATCGTCTCAGGCTTCTTGATTTCGCCGAATGACCACGACCGGATCTTTTCTGGGCTGGCGATACCGATCTGGATCTGGTCGAAGGTTTCGACCTTGGCGACGGGATTGTTGAATTTGCTCAGTTCGTTCATATTTATTTCCTCATTGGGCATCGCGCCCATGAATATTTCGCAAGGGGGCTGAAAGGTCGGGCAGGGTGCTCCCCCGCCCAGTTCCCTTATTCAGCCGCCTCGGCCAGGTCCTCGTCGCCTTCGACGGCATCGAATGCCTTCAAGTCGACATTCAGACCAAGCGAACGCATTTCCTTCACAAGAACGTTAAAGCTCTCCGGGATACCTGCTTCGAAGGTGTCGTCACCCTTGACGATGGCTTCATAGACCTTCGTCCGTCCGATAACGTCATCGGACTTCACGGTCAGCATTTCCTGCAGGGTGTAGGCAGCGCCATAGGCTTGCAGTGCCCAGACCTCCATTTCCCCGAAACGCTGGCCACCAAACTGTGCCTTACCACCCAGCGGCTGCTGCGTGACGAGCGAATATGGTCCGATCGAGCGGGCGTGGATCTTGTCGTCGACCAAGTGATGCAGTTTGAGCATGTAAATGTAGCCCACCGTCACCTTGCGGTCGAACTTGTCTCCGGTACGTCCATCAAACAGGTCTGATTGACCCGATGTATCGAGCCCTGCAAGTGTCAGCATGTGCGAGACATCTGCCTCGCGTGCACCGTCGAACACAGGAGTGCCCATCGGAACGCCCCCGGTCACGTGGCTGGCCAGCTCGATGACGTCAGCATCGCTGCGACCGTTGATTTCGGCCACATAATTCTCGCCATAGGCATTGATCAGGCGTTCGCGAACGGCTTCTGGCGGAGCTGCTGTTTCAGGATTGGGATTGGCATGGCGCCAGTTTTCAAGCGCCTCACCAATCTGCTTGCCAAGACCGCGAGCAGCCCAGCCGAGATGGGTTTCAAAGATCTGGCCGACGTTCATTCGCGACGGCACGCCGAGCGGATTGAGAACGATGTCGACAGGCGTACCATCAGCAAGGAACGGCATGTCTTCTTGTGGCAGGATACGTGAAATCACGCCCTTGTTCCCGTGACGGCCAGCCATCTTGTCACCTGGCTGCAGCTTGCGCTTAACCGCGACGAAGACCTTTACCATCTTCAGGACGCCGGGTGCCATTTCGTCACCGCGTTCCAGTTTTTCGCGACGGTCCTCGAATTTCTCGACGATCAACTTGACCGCCTCGTCATACTGGACCTTGACAGCTTCGAGGTCACCTTGGACCTTGTCGTCAGTTACCGCGATCTTCCACCATTCGAAGCGCTCAACTTCAGCGAGGACTTCCTCGGTGATCGTTTCGCTCTTCTTGATGCCCTTTGGCCCTGCAGCTACAACTTGACCAATCATCATGTCACGCAGCCGATTATAGGTTGCGCGGTTGAGGATCGAGCGTTCGTCTTCGCGGTCCTTTGCGAGGCGTTCGATTTCTTCGCGCTCGATTGCCATCGCGCGCTCGTCCTTGTCGATGCCGTGACGGTTGAACACGCGCACTTCAACGACTGTACCTGCAACGCCGGGTGGCAATTTCAGCGAAGTGTCGCGCACATCGCTCGCTTTTTCTCCGAAGATCGCGCGAAGCAGTTTTTCTTCCGGTGTCATCGGGCTTTCGCCCTTTGGCGTGATCTTTCCGACAAGAATGTCGCCAGGATGCACTTCTGCACCGATGTAAACGATTCCGGCTTCGTCGAGACTGCGCAGGGCTTCCTCGCCGACGTTTGGAATATCGCGAGTGATATCTTCAGGTCCGAGCTTGGTGTCGCGGGCCATTACTTCGAATTCTTCGATATGGATCGACGTGAAAACATCGTCTTTCACGATGCGCTCCGAGATCAGGATCGAGTCTTCGTAATTGTAACCGTTCCAGGGCATGAACGCGACCAGGCTGTTCTTGCCAAGTGCGAGTTCACCCAATTCAGTCGAGGGACCATCGGCAATGATGTCACCAGCAATGACTTCGTCGCCAACCTTTACGAGTGGCTTCTGGTTGATGCAGGTGTTCTGGTTTGACCGTTGGAACTTTTGCAGCGTGTAAATGTCGACGCCTGACTTTCCGGCTTCGACCTCACCGGTTACCCGGATCACGATACGTGTCGCGTCAACCTGGTCG
Organism: Sphingorhabdus sp.; assembly: GCA_049663505.1. Taxonomy (GTDB): domain Bacteria; phylum Pseudomonadota; class Alphaproteobacteria; order Sphingomonadales; family Sphingomonadaceae; genus Sphingorhabdus_B. The sequence continues at coordinate 7,680 of JBATDO010000149.1, read as the reverse complement.
ACGATACCGGTACGACGTGCGCCAATAGCGGCACCTGAATCGCGCGCAACGGTCTCTTCCATGCCTGTTCCAACAAAGGGAGCTTCAGCACGCAGTAGAGGCACAGCCTGACGTTGCATGTTCGAACCCATGAGCGCGCGGTTGGCGTCATCGTTTTCAAGGAACGGGATCAGCGAGGCGGCAACCGAAACCAGCTGCTTTGGACTGACATCCATCAGCGTCACCTGGTCACGTGGAGCCATGAGGAATTCGCCGGACTCGCGTGACGAGATCAGCTCTTCGGCAAAGCTGCCGTCCGCGTTGAGCTCGGCATTCGCCTGCGCAATCGTGTTCTTCTGCTCTTCCATTGCGGACAGATACACAACATCATCTGTTACCTTGTGGTCGATAACCTTGCGGTAAGGGGTCTCGATAAACCCATATTTGTTGACACGGCTAAATGATGCAAGGCTGTTGATCAGACCAATATTTGGACCTTCAGGGGTTTCGATTGGACAGATGCGACCATAATGGGTCGGGTGAACGTCACGGACTTCGAAGCCAGCGCGCTCGCGCGTCAAGCCGCCAGGTCCAAGTGCCGAAACCCGACGCTTGTGGGTGACTTCTGACAGCGGATTGGTCTGATCCATGAACTGCGACAATTGCGATGAGCCGAAGAATTCGCGAACAGCGGCTACCGCTGGCTTCGCGTTTATCAGGTCATTTGGCATGACTGTCGAAACATCAACCGAACTCATACGCTCCTTGACTGCCCGCTCCATGCGCAGGAGGCCAACGCGGTACTGGTTTTCCAGCAATTCGCCTACAGAACGAACGCGACGATTGCCGAGATTGTCAATGTCGTCAATTTCGCCCTTGCCGTCCTTGAGGTTCACCAGTTCCTTGACGACTGCCAGGATATCCTCAGTACGAAGCGTAGTTAGCGTGTCTTCGACGTCCAGTTGCAAGCGCATGTTGAGTTTTACGCGACCGACTGCCGACAAGTCGTAACGATCAGGATCGAAGAACAGGCCAGCAAACAATGCTTCAGCGGTTTCGCGCGTTGGTGGCTCACCCGGACGCATGACGCGGTAAATGGCGTCGAGGCCCATGTCGCGGTTCTCTGCCTTGTCGGCCTTGAGCGTGTTACGCATCCAGGCACCGGTTATCACATGGTCGATATCGAGCAGTTCAATGCTGTCAACGCCGGCCTTGTCCAGCATTTCGAGATTTTCGGCGGTAATTTCATCACCAGCCTCTACGTAAATCCGGCCAGTCTTCTCGTCGATCAAGTCGAATGCCGAGTAGCGGCCGAAAATTTCCTCGGTCGGGATCAGGAGCTCGGTGAGACCGTCCTTGACCGCCTTGTTTGCGGCGCGCGGAGTGACCTTTGTGCCCGACGGGAAGACGACTTCACCTGTCTTGGCATCAACGATGTCAAACATCGGCTTGGAAGCACGCCATTGCTCGGCGTTGAACGGAATGATCCAGCCACCCTTGCCACGGGCAAAGGTTACGCGGTCGTAGAAATGACCCAGAATTTCCTCGTCATTGAGGCCGAGCGAATACAGTAATGTGGTAACCGGCAGCTTGCGCTTGCGGTCGATACGTACGTTGACGATGTCCTTTGCGTCGAATTCAAAGTCGAGCCATGAACCGCGATAGGGAATGACGCGTGCAGCAAACAGATATTTTCCTGAAGAGTGGGTTTTTCCGCGGTCATGGTCGAACAGCACGCCTGGTGAGCGGTGCATCTGGCTGACGATAACGCGTTCGGTGCCGTTGATGAAGAAAGTGCCGTTGTGGGTCATGAGCGGCATGTCGCCCATGTAAACGTCCTGCTCCTTGATATCGAGCACCGAGCGGGCTTCGGTGTCAGGGTCGACCTCGAACACGATCAAACGCAGCGTGACTTTCATCTGCGCTGCATATGTGATCCCGCGCTGGCGGCATTCCTCTACGTCATATTTGGGCTCTTCGAGTTCGTAGTGAACGAAATCAAGCTCGGATGTTCCTGCAAAATCCTTGATTGGGAAGACGCTGCGGAGCGTCTTTTCCAAGCCCGATATATATCCGATCGAAGGGTCTGAACGCAGGAACTGTTCATAGCTCTCACGCTGGACCTCGATAAGGTTTGGCATGTCGATAACTTCGTGAATGTTGCCGAAGATTTTGCGGATACGCTTTTGACGTGAAAGGGACGCAGGAGCGGGACGGGATGCCATAAGGTGCTTTGCCTCAATTAGAAATATGGACGCGCAGGTCGTTCCCAGACAAGAAAAGGCCGCATAGCCATGGCCCCGGATTCGGGTCCTGCCGTGCAGCCGTTTCGCGAATGTGAAAATCCATGCCCTTCAATGCTTTAGCCATATTGCGCGACGATCTGGCCATTCCCGATGGGCGGGATATGAGAAAGCCTATACGCATCCAGGCCGGTCGGGTCAAGGCGCCGGTGAAGCATTTGCCATAAGCGGCAATTTTCGCCACAATGGATAACGTGTCTGTTTGGGCAACATTATTCGTTGGATGGTTCTGAATCTTTTAGATGAATGAAATCGCTTCACCCTGCATCAATATCTGTAAGCTTGACCAAAGCAACCGCTGGTGCGTTGGTTGTGGTCGCTCGCTTGACGAAATCGCGATTTGGCCAGAAGCATCCAATGAAAAGCGACAGGCCATTCTCGATGAATTGCCTGGGCGGACCAGGCATGTCGACGACGCTGGCCCCGTTTAGCAACGGTTTGCAATGCGCGAACGCTTCGTGAAGGGTCAGCGGCGATAGCGGGAAATCAACCCATGCTATGTGACCGCGTTTCGTACCGAAAAGCGGGATTCTAAATATACTTGGCTTGAGACGATCTCCCGCAAAATCTCGCCAGCTTGCCAGACATCTGCATGACTGAGCGTAAGCGCTGTAACCCCAAAACGCATTATATCGGGATCTCGAAAGTCACCGATGACGCCGCGGGCAATAAGAGCCTGCACGATTGCATATGCATGTGGGTGCCGAAAGGAAATATGGCTGCCGCGCTGCGCTGGATCCACAGGTGTAATGCACGCGAGCCCGACCTCTTGGCCTGCAGCGTGCAGCATGTTCCACAATAGTGTTGATTTTGCTTCAACTGCCTTGAGGTCAACTCCTTGCCAGCAGGATAGACCGCTTTCGAGTGCTGCAAGGCCGAGCACCGACGGCGTTCCAGTAAGCCAGCGTTTCATCCCCTGGGCAGGTTCGTAGCCGTCTGCAAATTCAAAGGGTGCTGCATGGCCCATCCATCCCGACAACGGGTTTAAAAGTGACGATTGCCAACGGCGCGCCACGAAGAGAAATGCAGGTGAGCCCGGACCTCCATTCAGATATTTATAACCACAACCGACCGCCAGGTCAGCCTGGGCTGCATTGAGTTCAACTGCCACGGCACCCGTGCTGTGGCTCAGGTCCCAACAGGCCATGGCGCCGACTGCGTGCGCGCGTGCCGTCCATGAAGCCATGTCGAATCTTTCGGCCGTCTTGTAATGGACATGTGTCAAGAGAAGTAGAGCGGTTTCGTCTGTCAATGCGTCGGCCAGCTGTTGGCGATCCACTATTTTGAGCACTGCCCCAGCAACGCTTGCAACAGCGCCTTCGGCAACATGGAGGTCGGTCGGGAAATTTCCAGCCTCGCTCAATATGGTTCGTCGTTTTGGGTCGCGTCTCAAGGCCGCAACGATCAGCTTGTAGAGGTTAACCGAAGTGGAATCGGCTGCAATTACCTCGTCGAGATCTGCCCCGACCAGGGGAGCGATCAACGCTCCCACGCGCTGTGGTGCGTCAATCCAGCCCTCGTTCCAGAAACGAATTAACCGGTCTCCCCATTGTCGCGTGATAATGTCAGCGCTGGCTGCCACCGTCGCCACAGGAAGCTGTCCGAGCGAGTTTCCGTCAAGATAGATCAGCCCTGGTGGTGATACAAAGAGTGCGCGCAAGCGAGCGAGTGGGTCTGCGGCATCGTTCGCCCGTGCTTGGTTCAAGGTCATCCCTTTTGCCGTCATATCCGCACCTTCAGCTTTAACGCCTTCAATATTTCTGCGCGCTGCCTGCTCCAGCTGATGCTCTCTGGCGCAATGAGCTCGACATGCCCCTCATTTTCGGTTGTAACCATGTCGACCCTGCGTCCGCGTCTTGCCATTTGGGCTAGATAGGCTGCACCAAATTCGGGTGGAGAAATTCGATCACGGACATTGTTGAAGAGCAGTTCGCGCGCGCTCCCCAAAGGCATTTCGGGAGGAGAAGCGCGTGCGAAGTCGCCGCGTGCCATTGTGGCCGGCGCCTCGGTTCCGCAGGGATGATCAGCCAGCATTGTTCCCTTGCGCAGGTCCGGAAGTCCACCTTGCGATATCGCCAGTCCAATTTTAACCGGTGCTGTACCGCGAAGCGTATCTTGCTTGCCAAGTGCGGGACGCCGGGCCAGCCACAATGCCAGGTGCCCGCCGGCCGAATGCCCGATCGTCACCTGCTTGCCACTGGTTTTGATGCCAAAACGTGCGCCGTGCGAGATGAGCATGTCTGCGGCTTTGCCGACATCCTCATAGGTCTGCGGCATGCCACCGCCGCGGTCCACGCCGCGATATTCGATATTCCATACCGCGACACCTGAACGGCGAAGGTCGTCCGCGATCCAGTTCATGATGTCACGTTCGGCAATCCCCGTCTGCCAACACCCGCCGTGGATCATGATAACAGCCGCGTGCGGGCCTTTCCCTTTTGGAAGCCAGATATCTACCACCTGCAGGGGATCCGGGCCATAAGCTATCGTTTCATTGGGATCCGGCTTGGCGCGTTCCAAGAGATTGTCCCATGCCATGACTGGCTTTTCCAGCGGCGAACTGGCCATCAACTCGTGCCCAATGGCAGAAATTGATGCTGCAAGCAGGAGTAACGACGCTGCATATTTCACCTAATTCATCCCCGTGCGTTTGCAATCGACCAACCTATTGCCTGTATCTGATTTGCGCTGCAACCGTCGGAAACGGACTCTTGCTGCAATCCACCTGATCGACGTTCCATGTTTTTTTCCATGGATCAGGATGAACACAGCCGGACTTGAAAGGTCTTGCAGCACATATTTTGTCTGTCTGCAGGAAAGGGGGCCAAATGCGAGCCTGGTCAGGCGGGGGACAGATTTCCAGGGCCACCTCGATCATAGGCGATCTTGTACTGGCCATCATTTGGGCCGCGCACAGTGCCTCTATTCTTCACCCATCCGCAGGGCGGCAATGAACGCTTCCTGCGGGATGCTGACATTGCCATACTCGCGCATCCTTGCCTTGCCTTTTTTCTGCTTTTCCAACAGCTTCTTCTTCCGGCTAATGTCGCCTCCATAACATTTTGCGGTGACGTCTTTACGCATCGCGGCAATAGTCTCGCGCGCAATGACCTTGCCACCAATGGCTGCCTGGATGGGGATTTTGAACAGGTGGCGTGGAATGAGGTCCTTGAGGCGTTCGCACATGCCACGCCCACGGGCTTCGGCAGTTCCGCGGTGTACGATCATCGACAATGCGTCGACCGGGTCGCCATTGACCAATATACTCATCTTGACAAGGTCACCTTCACGGTGGCCGATCTGGTGATAATCGAAAGACGCATAGCCCCTCGAAATGCTCTTCAACCGGTCATAGAAATCGAACACCACTTCGTTCAGGGGAAGTTCGTAGACAAGTTGTGCGCGGCCTCCAACATAGGGCAGCTGCTTTTGGACGCCGCGACGGTCCTGGCAAAGCTTCAATATACTGCCGAGATATTCGTCGGGGCAATAGATCGTAGCCTCGATCCACGGTTCCTGAATCTCGTCAATCCGGTTCACATCTGGCATGTCGGCCGGGTTGTGCAACTCCATGTCGCGCGCGTCGTCGGTCTTTGATCGTGACAGCTTGAGCTTGTATACCACCGACGGCGCGGTGGTGATCAGGTCAAGGTCATATTCGCGTGTCAGGCGCTCTTGAATGATTTCAAGGTGAAGCAGGCCGAGGAAGCCACAGCGAAACCCGAAGCCCAATGCCGCGCTGCTTTCGGTTTCGAAACTGAAGCTGGCATCATTCAGACGCAGCTTGCTGATGCTTTCACGCAGCTTTTCAAAGTCTGCCGCATCGGTCGGGAACAAACCGCAGAACACCACGGGTTGGACTTCCTTGAACCCGGGGAGGGGTTCTGCTGCGGGGCGCTTGGCATCGGTGATTGTGTCACCTACCCGGGTTTGTGCGACTTCTTTGATCTGGGCGGTAATAAAACCGACTTCGCCGCAAGCGAGTTCGGGAAGCGTGTCGATCTTGGGGCGCATGCAACCGACGCGGTCAATGAGGTGAGTGGTGCCAGCTTGCATGAACTTGACCTGCTGACCCTTCTTTATAACGCCGTCGATAACTCGAACCAGAATGACAACACCCAGATAAGGGTCATACCAGCTGTCGACGAGCATCGCCTTGAGCGGGGCGTCGCGGTCTCCCTTGGGTGGAGGTATTCGGGTCACGATGGCCTCGAGCACTTCTTCAATGCCGATGCCCGATTTCGCCGAGGTGAGAACAGCGTTGTCCGCAGGCAGACCAATGATTTCTTCTATCTCGGCCTTGACCTTGTCAACGTCTGCTGCCGGAAGGTCGATCTTGTTTATGACCGGAATGATTTCGTGATCATGCTCGATTGACTGGTAGACATTGGCGAGCGTCTGGGCCTCGACCCCTTGCGCTGCATCAACGACGAGCAATGCCCCTTCGCAGGCAGCAAGCGAACGCGACACCTCGTAGGCAAAGTCCACGTGACCGGGCGTGTCCATGAGATTGAGTTCATAGGACAGCCCGTCCTTGGCAACATAATCGAGTCGCACTGTTTGCGCCTTGATCGTGATGCCGCGCTCTTTTTCGATATCCATGTTATCGAGCACCTGGCTGGTCATTTCCCGTGCTGTCAGCCCACCGGTCTGTTGAATGAGCCGGTCGGCGAGCGTCGACTTGCCATGGTCTATATGGGCAATGATGGAAAAGTTGCGGATTCGCGAGAGTTCAGTCATGGCGGCGCCCTAGCAGTGCGCTGCAACAGCATCAAGCGCGGCGGCAAGCCGTTGTTCGCCCTTGCCGCTGATAATCGCATAATGCACGCCGCGACTATCGAGTTCGGCTTTGCAGAGATGAAAGAAATGACGCCTGTCATCGGGCTTGGCGTACACCCTTAGCCCATCGTCGACAAAGGGCAGATCGATGTCGAGAAGCAGATAGAGATCGGCATAATTATCGAAGCATTCAAACCAGGCATCGTGCTTTTGGAACATCATTTCTGCCCATACGGCCGTGATCAACGGGTCGGTGTCGAACAGTACCATTTTCCCAGCCCGTGCGGTTGCCCTGGCATTCATTGCATCCTGCGTTTGCGCGATGTGGACGAGTGCGGCCATGTCGATATCCGTGCCGTGCGCTTCGCAAAAAGCGCGTCCATATTCGGGCACGACCTCGCATCCATAATGGAGGGAAAGTCGCGTTGCGAGTGTTGATTTACCAGTGCTTTCGGGACCGTGCAGGCAGATGCGCTTCATGAACGCTCGGCCTTTAGCCAATTCACGAGTCCGACAATCGCGAGAACCAAGAACAATCCATAGAGGCCGGTGGTCAGGAAAAGGCCCTTGGCAAAATAGAGCGGGATCGACACCAGGTTGACGATGATCCACCAATGCC
>JBATDO010000148.1:0-8908 GCA_049663505.1 Sphingorhabdus sp. | reverse complement strand
AGGTTGCGCACAACCACCCATGTTGCAAATCCTTCCGAAAGACTGATCCGGACGGTTCCTTCAAGTCGGCCTCGCTCGCCGGTCAGCTGGCCACTGGCACTGAGAAAGGCGCGCTCGATTTCCTCGGCATATTGGAATAGTTGCTTGCCGCTTTCGGTGAGATTGAACCCGCTCGGACCCTGGTCGAACAGCTTGGAGTTCAGGGCTGTCGAGAGTCTCTCGATCCTCCGCCCGACGGTCGTTGCATCGACCTTCAGCCGCGATGCTGCGCCGCCCAAAGTCTTGGAGCGCGCAACGCTCAGGAAAAAGCGCATGTCATCCCAGTGCATCGGGCTCTGCTCCTGCAAAAATGCATCTCATATATGCAAAATCTGGTGTTTGCATGCACATAAATTGAGCCTAGATTGGCATAAATTCAAATTTGGAGAGAATCTATGCGGCAAATCGATCATTTCATCTCCGGTGGCGCAGGGCCGCAGGGATCCCGTTTCGGAGATATAATGGATCCGAACAATGGCAGCATTCAGGCGCGGGTTGCCTTGGGCGATGCCGCCGTGCTTGAGCGCGCGGTACAGGCGGCATTGGCCGCTCAACCGGCTTGGGCGATGACCAACCCGCAGCGTCGTGCGCGCGTGATGTTCGAATTCAAGCGGCTGGTGGAGGCCAATATGGACGCACTCGCCCATATGCTCTCGTCCGAGCATGGCAAGGTCATTGCAGACTCAAAAGGCGATATTCAGCGCGGGCTTGAGGTTATCGAGTTCTGCTGCGGGATACCGCATGTGCTTAAAGGTGAATATACCCAAGGCGCAGGTCCCGGCATTGATGTCTATTCGATGCGCCAGCCTATTGGCATTGGTGCTGGTATCACTCCGTTCAACTTCCCGGCAATGATCCCCTTGTGGATGTCGGGCGTGGCGATCGCGACCGGTAATGCGTTCATCATCAAGCCAAGCGAGCGTGACCCAAGTGTGCCGGTCAGGTTGGCCGAACTCTTTATAGAGGCAGGTCTTCCCGAAGGCATTTGCCAGGTGGTGCACGGCGACAAGGAAATGGTCGACGCGATCCTCGATCACCCGGCCATCGGAGCTGTCAGCTTTGTCGGATCTTCCGACATTGCGCATTATGTCTACAATCGCGGCGTCGCCAACGGCAAGCGCGTGCAAGCAATGGGTGGCGCCAAGAACCACGGCATCGTGATGCCCGACGCAGATCTGGACCAGGTGGTCAACGACCTGGCCGGCGCAGCCTTTGGTTCGGCTGGCGAACGCTGCATGGCGCTGCCTGTGGTGGTGCCCGTGGGCGACGACACGGCCAACCGGCTCCGCGAGAAGCTCATACCGGCTATCGAAGCGCTGCGTATCGGGATCTCAACCGATGCCGAAGCCCATTACGGACCTGTTGTGACCGCGCAGCACAAGGCAAAGGTTGAAGCCTGGATCCAGACCTGTGCGGATGAAGGTGCTGAACTTGTCGTCGATGGGCGCGGGTTCAAGTTGCAAGGGCATGAAGAAGGCTTCTTCATTGGACCCACGCTATTCGACCATGTGACCACGGACATGGAGAGCTACAAGGAAGAAATATTTGGCCCCGTGCTCCAGATGGTCCGGGCCGCGAACTTCGAAGAAGCCCTGGCGCTGCCTTCGAAACACCAATATGGAAACGGCGTCGCGATCTTCACGCGCAACGGCCATGCCGCCCGCGAGTTTGCGGCGCGAGTGAATGTGGGTATGGTCGGCATCAACGTACCGATCCCGGTACCTGTTGCCTATCACAGCTTTGGTGGCTGGAAGCGCTCTGCCTTTGGCGACACCAACCAGCACGGCATGGAAGGCGTGAAATTCTGGACCAAGGTCAAGACAATTACCCAGCGCTGGCCTGATGGCTCACCTGACGGTGCAAACGCCTTCGTCATTCCGACAATGGGGTAACCAGGATGAAAATTGCATTTATCGGGCTCGGTAACATGGGCGGCGGCATGGCCGCCAACCTCGTAAAGGCAGGACATGTGGTGAATGCCTTTGACCTGTCAAGCGAGGCATTGGTTCGCGCGCAGGAAAATGGATGCGTTCCCTTCACATCAGTTGCCCAGGCAGTCTTGGGTGTTGACGCTGTCGTGTCGATGCTGCCCAATGGCAAAATCGTCGAGGACGTTTTTGAAACTGACGTCTTGGGCCACGCACCAACGGACGCGTTGCTGCTCGACTGTTCGACAATAGATGTCGCAACCGCGCGCAAGGTTGCAGCCGATGCCGAAGCGCGCGGCTATGCGATGGTCGATGCTCCCGTGTCAGGCGGGATCGCCGCGGCCAATGCCGGCACACTGACATTCATGGTTGGTGGAACAGAGCAGGCATTTGCCCGCGCTGAACCCATACTCTTGGCCATGGGCAAAGCCGTCATTCATGCCGGTTTGTCAGGCTCGGGCCAAGCCGCAAAGATCTGCAACAACATGCTGCTCGGAGCTTCGATGATCGCGACATGCGAGACATTCGCGATGGCAGAAAAACTTGGGCTCGATCTGCAGACCTTCTACGACATCTCCTCCAAGGCGTCGGGTCAGAACTGGTCAATGACCAGCTATTGTCCAGTCCCGGGGGTAGGCCCGCAGAGCCCTGCAGACAATGACTATCAAGGCGGCTTTGCCACGGCGTTGATGCTGAAGGACTTGAAACTTGCAATGGAAGCCGCAGCGAGCGTTGGCGCACAAACACCAATGGGTGAGCGTGCAGCTGCGCTCTACGAGGATTTTTCAAGGGCCGGACAGGGTGGACTCGATTTCTCGGCCATTATCCGTACATTGAAAAGCTAGCCGGGACTTAGTCGGCCCTGAGCCAGCCAGCCAGTTCTTCGACCGAGAGCAGGCGGTGGAATTCGACACCGTGGAATTCCCCGCCGCGCCATTTTACAGTGCCGCGAACAGGCGGGTTTTCACCTGCCTTGATCAGGACATTGCTGTGCATGCTCAACTTGGGGCCGCACCGCAACTTTGCGCCGCGCTGCGAGATGTCACAGATCTTTGATGCAAATTTCCTGGAAGCGATGGCAATCTCCGCCTCCATGTTGATGGTAAAACGCGGCAAGCGTGTGCGTGTACCATCCGGGTTTTCGAGTGGCTTTGCCAGCACGTCCTGAACCGGCGTTTCGCTATCAAAGCGAACACCGACCGTGCGACCGTCCTTCCAGGCAATCGTCCCGCTCAGTGCCTGGTCGTCAAGCAGCGCTATGCAAACAGGTTGCCCGATCTGGAGGTCGAAATGCGCGTCGATCATCATGCCGCCGGTCGATATGTCTCGCACCAATCCGAGCCCTTCGGCATCGAGTTGCCGACTGGACAGACGGGCGATCCGCATCACCTTGATATGTCGCGCATGAATTCGCCGGTCCGCTGCATTATCGGCAACGTCCTGGCAGTCGTCATCAACCGCTTCGACAGGCAATGGGTTGAGTGGTATCTCCATAATTTACATCCAATGGCCGGCTAACGTTTAACCTTCTTGCTGCTGAACAAGGTTAACGGCAGAGGCGGCTTTAGATTCAATCAAAAACCACATTTTTTCGAGATTTTACAACCGATTTGATATCATGGGACAGAGCCGCAAATCGACCAATCATCAAATAGCGCTGAACTCTATTTCGTCGTTCAAAAAATTACAGGATAATTGGCATCTGGCAGCAGGCGCGGGACACAGCCACGAAATTCGCAAAAATCGCGCTTTCTCAGGATTGACCCCCGGCAAAGTGCGCGTATGAGTTCTGGCTTCATTCGTGCACCTTGCCATAAGCTGGCCGAGGAGCCCTGGCCCCATGCGGAGGATCATATGCAATCTGTCACAACCCAGCGTCACGGCGAGGTCCTCGTCGTCCTTGTCAACAACCCGCCCGTCAACGCGCTATCCTGGCACGTTCGCCAGGGATTGAAGGACGGTTTTGCAGAAGGATTGGCTGATCCTGCCATCAAGGCTATCGTGCTGCGTTGCGATGGTTCGACCTTTATTGCAGGTGCAGATATCACCGAATTCGGCAAGCCGCCACAAGGTCCCGACTTCAACGAGGTTCTGAATTCGATCGAAGGCGCATCGAAGCCGGTTGTTGCGGCTATTCACGGGACCGCACTTGGCGGTGGGCTGGAAACTGCGCTCGTGTGCCACTACCGGATTGCCGTCCCTTCAGCCAGGCTCGGAGTGCCCGAGGTCAAGCTTGGACTCCTGCCGGGGGCTGGAGGCACGCAGCGTTTGCCGCGCGTTGTAGGCGTCGATGCAGCAGCTACGATGTGTGCGCTGGGTGAGCAGGTGCCAGCACCAAAGGCAGAGAAAATGGGACTGGTCGACCGTTTGGCAGGCGAGGAGACCCTCGGTGATGACGCGATCGCTTATGCCCGGGAACTGGTCGTGCAGGGACCGCGGCCGACGCGCGAACGGCCTGTATTTGGCGATGTCGCAGTGATTGAGCAATTGAAGGCTGCGAATGCCCGGAAGTGGAGGGGCTTTGACGCTCCATATGCAAACCTGGCCTGTGTTGAGGCCGCAACGCGTTTGCCTTTTGCAGAAGGGATGGTGTTCGAACGCGCAGAATTTGTGAAATTGATGGGTGGATCGCAGTCAGCGGCCCAGCGCTACATGTTTTTCGCTGAACGCCAGGCAGCAAAAATCGATGGGTTGTCCAAGGACCTGACCCTTCGTGACATCAAGAAGGTCGGCGTGATCGGCGCCGGCACGATGGGCGGCGGGATTTCGATGAACTTCCTGGCAAGCGGGATTCCGGTCACGATCGTCGAGATGGTACAGGAAAATCTTGATCGCGGCGTGGGTGTCATTCGCAAGAACTACGAAGCATCGGCTGCCAAGGGTAAGTTCACGACCGACAGGGTCGAGGCCATGATGTCCGCGTTAACTCCGACACTTTCGCTCGAGGACCTTGCTGATTGTGACCTCGTCATAGAGGCAGTCTACGAGAGCATGGACGTGAAGAAGGAGGTTTTCGGCAAGCTCGACAAGATCTGCAAGCCAGGTGCGATACTGGCGTCAAACACCTCCTATCTTGATATTGACGAGATCGCTGCGTCTACCTCGCGCCCACAGGACGTGGTTGGGATGCATTTTTTCTCGCCCGCAAACGTGATGAAGCTGCTAGAAGTTGTGCGCGGTGTGAAGACTGCGCCTGAAGTGCTTGCAACCGCGATGGCCACGGGCAAGCGGATTGGCAAGGTTGCAGTCGTAGCTGGCGTGTGCCACGGGTTTATAGGCAACCGGATGCTGTCGACGCGCCAGCAACCAGCGATGCAGCTGCTGCTGGAAGGTGCAACACCTGAGCAGATCGACAAGGTTCATACCGATTTCGGCATGCCAATGGGACCATTCCAGATGAGCGATCTTGCAGGTCTCGACATTGGCTGGCACCGTGATCCTGCAAGGGTCGAAACCATCCGTGACGCGCTTTGTGCCGCCGGGCGATTTGGGCAGAAGAATGCCAAGGGCTTCTACGATTATGATGACAAGCGTGTTGGCACACCAAGCGAACAGGCGCTTGCCATCATCGAGGAATTCCGAGCGACGTCAAACTTTCCCAAGCGCGAAATCACGACCCAAGAGATCGTTGAACGAACGCTCTACCCAATGGTCAACGAAGGCTACAAGATTCTCGAGGAAGGCAAGGCGCAACGCGCTTCGGATATCGATGTGGTATGGATCTATGGCTATGGTTGGCCAATCTATCGTGGCGGCCCGATGTTCTGGGGCGACCTGGAAGGTGCAGGCAAGATCGTCGAGGCGCTTGAACGCCACGGTGTCGAGGTCGCCGACAGCCTGAAAGCAAAGGCCTGATTTAATTCAAGACAAATGTCCTGGTTGCGCCAACTGCATGCGCTTCCGGGACAACTGGCCAGATCGAGCCGAGCTCTTTTTTCGTGGCATCGAGCCTTTTATGGAAAGGCCAGCTTTTCAGCGCATGGATGGCGGCGCACCCGTGCATTGGAATATCTGCGTGATGCCGAGATACAAGCGCAGACTGGATGCATCTGTGGGTTGCACCGCCTAGCGTCCAGGTCAACTGCTTGGTAACGTTATCCTGCTATCGCCGGCACCATGCAAACTCGCACACAGCAGTCCGGTATCCAGTGGGCAATTCCGCTGGCGTTCACCCCCTTCATGTTCGCAATCGTCGCGACCATCTTGCTGGTCTTGATCGTCGGTAACGAAGTCCCGCGGGCCGTTGCCTACGGATCCAGCCTGGCCATTTGGGGTTTGGGAGCTGCATTTTTATCAGCAGTGCTACCCTTGCAATTCATGCAACGCAAATGGCCCCAGCCGAACATGCGCCGGGCAGGCCTGATCGCATGTGGGCTTGCCGCGCTGATGGCCTGGCCTGTCTGGACGATGGGAATCTTGCCCACGGTCAACGGTCTCGTGATGGGTGCCATCACGACCAGTGAAATGCGGTTGATGCGTCAGGAAACAAGCCATGCGAGCAAGAGCCGGCAAATCTATCACTGGGCGTATCTGCAGCCGGTGTCCGATGAGACTCCCTTGCGCGCAGGGCGTTACTTCGTGACAGCTCAAGATTACGCGCGATGGAATTCGAAACGGCCAGACTCGATCCAGGTCGACCATGCAAACGGTCTGCTTGGCGCCGAGGTGGTGCTGGGTTTCCGGTAAACGAGACCTATTCATATATTCATGAGCCGGGCGGTTTTTGCCGGGAGCACCATGAATGTGCCTTGTCGGCCTGGTGTCGGGATGATGGGTTCCGACTGGATTTCCAATTCAGTTGAGCGGGGCTGGATATCAGTACAGCGAACAGGCCTGGAAAGGGGAGGCAATATCGGCATCCTGGGTTAAATCGACACAGTTCACATGGTTTCGATATTGTCCCACATTGTGCAATTCAACCAAGCAGCGAAGATTTTGTGATAACGCTGCAGAACGCATCAAGGAACACACGGGCATGTTGCCGCTCAGTCCAGAGTTGCAAGAAATCTCTCGGCATCGCGCAGCAACTGCGCTTGTTTTTCGGGAGCGAAACGCTCCCATGTGTACACCATTTGCGCCATGCGCGGGTTTTTCGCGAGGCGCTCGCGATGCCGGGCAATGAAGTGCCAATAGAGCAGGTTGAACGGGCAGGCATCCGCTCCTTCCTTCGATTTCACGTCAAAGGCGCTTCCACTGCAATAATAGCTCATTCGATTGATGTAACCTGCGCCCCTCTCGGCACTTTAACGGCCCTGCAAGACACCGACGGCCAAAGGCGCAGACATGCCACTTTCACCCTTGCAAAGCATCTTGCGGATCGCTGGGTTTGTTTCGAGATTACCGGCGATGGCCTTGTGGAAGATGTGGGCAAGCAGGCTTCGTTGTTTCGGTGATGTGACCTCACTATGAAAGCTCTAGGTATCATTTCCTTTATAGAAATGCGGTTCTTCGAAGTCCCAACCACCCGCGCTTTCTACATCCAATCACCACCAGAGATAACGCCTGATGGCTGACACCCTAATACGATCCAGCCTAAGGCAAATGGCCAAGACAGCGACGCTGACGAAGCCATTGCCAATAAGCAATGAACCGAGCGAAATCGCCTCGGGCAGATGTTAAAGGCGGCGGTCCCGATCCTGAATGACATCGGCGTTCGTTCGGCCGCCATCAGCAAAGCGTTTGTGGGTGCGATCATTCACGTCATGGTCGTTCCGCGTGACTAGCCGAGCGTCCGCCTCGCGCTGACGCCGGGCGCGATAAGCATCGAAGCTGTAGCTTTTCTGGTCAAAGGCGAACAGGCAGAGGAAACCGCCAGCTATTGCGATGTTCTTGAGCGCGGCCGCCGCCTGAACCGGGTCAGCCGTCTCGCGGTGGAACAACAACGCCGTCAGCAAGCAAAACGCAGCAAATGCAAGCGCAGTTAGCCGCGTAAAAACGCCGAACATAATCATCAGTCCGCCGATGATTTCCAGCAACGCCGTTGGCAAGGCCAAGCTCGTGGGTAGGTTAACAGATGCCATGACGGCGGCGGTAGCCGGAATATCCGTCAGTTTCATCGCGCCAGAGACGATGAACAGCAGCGCAAGCATGATGCGTCCACTAAGTGCGAAAAGCCCTGATACCATAGAAATATCCTCCGGTTTAACCGGGTTCAGCCGAGGGGCAGCGAACCCGATCATAGGGGATAACGCATGAGTGGCTCATTCGAGCCATTGGTACCAATTTATCAGAATTACATTCTCAGCTTTTTTGCAGAATAACAGCCTTGAGCAGTTAACAATTATGTCCGCTACCCACAACATTTCAGCCATTGGCACTGCTCGATCCGATCCACAAAAGCAGTCGTAGGCAGCCGGAAAATATGAGCTCAACGAAAGGCAGGTTTCGTGACACCCGACTAGCTAACTCGACGGCGGATTTGTTAGCGTTCAGCGCCGCAATATCGCCGATATTCGACGCTCTGGGAGAAGCCCCCACATGCCCGGCCGGAGTCGGCGCGAGGAGTACGGCGACAGCCTAACTATCTGGCTCAGCCTTTTTCCGGGTGGGTCATGGTAAGTCGTCAGAAATTGCCGCTCACAACCTTGCGTGAGCTTACTTTCCCGACGAGATCCTCAGGATAGAAGTACACGGCCCGCAAATTCCCCTGCGCATAACGCTTCGCCTGGTCGTTGAAGTGCGGCGAGGCAGGATCGCTGCTCAGACCTCCTGCGGTCACCGCGCGAGCGCGGACGCGGGGACCAAATTCAACGACCGCGACGAAGCTGTTGCCATAGTCGCCGTAGTAGCGCCGGGTCCCCGGATAGCGCTGTGCGCCGAACGAGGCGAGTGACCCCCAGTTGGCCGAGACGAACGGCACCGGGATACTTGGTTTGGCATCGTCGAAGGTGCGGACGATCGCCCCGTCCAGGCGTTGGAAGCGGTTGATCTCGCCCCACGGT
>JBATDO010000147.1:0-5829 GCA_049663505.1 Sphingorhabdus sp. | reverse complement strand
CGGACGCACAATTGGAATCCCAAGGAGAGCATTGTGGCCGCAGAGCAGTTTGACGATTTTGACTCCTTTCCCAATCTGGTGAGCATGTTCTTGACGCGGTCGCGGCATCGGGGCGATGCACCATTCTTGTGGGCAAAGGACGGAACAGACTGGCATTCGATCAGCTGGTCGGAGACAGCGCGAAGGATTGCCGGATTTGCACGATCTTTACGCAAGCTTGGTCTTGAAAAAGGCGACCGTGTCATGCTGGTGTCCGAAAATCGACCCGAATGGTGCATTGCTGATCTTGGCATCATGGCTGCAGGCTGTGTAACGGTTCCGACCTATATAACCAATACCGAACGGGACCATCAACATATCCTGGATGACAGTGCCGCTAGAGCAGTGATTGTATCCACAGCAAAGCTTGCAAAGACCCTCATGCCAGCAGCAATCCGTTCTTCGCAGGCAGAGTTCATCATCGCAATGGAACCACTGCCGTCTGCACAACTGGGCCAGTTGTCTTTCCACCACTGGGCCGACATGGTGCAGGGTACAGATGCCGATGTGCGCGCAACAGAATCTGCAATGGCGACGGTTACGCGAGACGATCTTGCTTGCATCATATATACCAGTGGTACCGGCGGTGCGCCCCGCGGCGTGATGCAGCAGCATGGCGCTATACTTCACAACGCCGATGGTGCAGCGGCTGTACTGCGCGAAGATTTCGGGCTCGATGAGGAGGAGGTTTTTCTGTCCTTCCTGCCGCTGTCGCATGCCTATGAGCACAGTGGTGGCCAATTCCTGCCCATCGGTGTGGGGGCCCAAATCTATTATGCCGAAGGCCTTGAAAAACTCGCTTCCAACATCGAGGAAACAAGGCCGACCGTGATGATCGTCGTCCCTCGGCTGTTCGAGGTGTTGCGGCAAAGGATGATCAAGGCGGTTGAGAAACAGGGTAGGGTTCCCAATTACCTGCTCGACAAGGCACTGAGCATCGGCGAACGCGATTATGGCGGACACAGTCGCTGGCGGGATGCGCCGATGCGATTGATCCTTTCGATGACCATCAAGCCCAAGATCCAGGGACGATTTGGCGGACGCATGAAGGCCATGGTGTCAGGCGGCGCACCTCTCAATCCTGACATCGGGATATTTTTTCAGTCTCTGGGCATCACTTTGCTGCAAGGCTATGGCCAAACCGAAGCAGGGCCAGTTATCAGCTGCAACCGGCCACGCGTCGGTATAAAGATGGATACAGTTGGACCGCCGCTCAAGAACACCGAAGTCAAGATTGCAGATGACGGCGAAATCCTCGTGCGTGGTCCCCTGGTGATGAAAGGCTATTGGCGCAACAAGGCGGAGACCGACCGGGTCATTGTCGATGGTTGGTTGCATACAGGAGACATCGGACATTTCGACTCCGCCGGCCGGATTGCCGTTACTGATCGCAAGAAGGACCTGATCGTCAACGACAAGGGCGACAATATCGCGCCACAAAAGGTCGAGGGAATGCTCACGCTGCAGCCTGAAATTTTACAGGCCATGGTCTCGGGCGACAAGCGCCCCTATGTTGTGGGCCTCATTGTTCCCGATCCAGAATGGGCGCTGGAATGGGCGCGGGCGCAAGACATGAAATATGACTTCGCTTCGCTCCAGGACAATCCGCAGTTTCGTGCGGCCATTCGTGCCGCTGTTGACCGGGTCAATATTGATCTGTCGGTGACCGAAAAGGTGCGCAGATTTGAGTTTGCCGACGAACCCTTCTCGATTGAAAACGGCGAAATGACTCCATCGATGAAAATTCGTCGCCATGTCATCAGGGAGCGGTATGCCCCGCGCGTTAATGGTCTCTATAAGGATGAGAGATAGGTTGCGATCGACAACGAACCCGCCAGTGATCGGTTTTTGCGTCCAAAACACTTTTCTCGAGAAAAGCGGATCTGCCACCAAGAAGGTGCCCGTTGTCAGAGGCCAGTTGAAGGGGCAGCGAAAACTTCAACCTAACGTTTTCGTGTGATACCGATCTGATGGAACCGCGATGGGACGGCTGGATTGGAACAGGGCTTGACCAATTCGAAAAATCCAGCGATCCGGCTCGCGCCTCGACTGATCATATACCGAATACCAACATCTTTCTGGGTAGACTGCACCGCCTTTAGTGGGACTTAATCTGGACCTGCTCAACTTTAAAGGCGCTTGGACCTGTCGAGTAACGATCGACAAAGCATCACTTGGGTCAACGCTCCGGTTGTTCCAGCCATGCCGCTATACCTGCCTTGATCCTGGGCTCGCTCTTGATCCGCGTGGTGATGGCAGTAATTGCCTGGTCGACTGGTTTGCGGGATTCCGGGGAAAGGTGAACCTTGGCATATTCATCGAGCTTCGCAATCATTGCCGGATCACTCGATCCATATCCCAGACCCGGAATGAATTCGGATTTTGAAGACACGTCGACAAGACCCTCAACAGCCAGCCGGTTCGCTAGTGCGAAATCGACGGCAAGGTCGGGATATGCTTCCGAAACGCCGCTGATGATCGCTGCACTCAACGTGGGTCCTGGTTCAGGAGTCAGCCCAAGGTTTAGCGCTTGTTGCGCAAGTATCTTGTCTTTGGCAGTGCCCAGTAGACGGTACATGGTGGATTTTACGACGAAGCTCTCAGCATTTAGTCCGAGCTTGCGTATCTTGTCCCATGTTGCCTGGTCGGCATTTTTTGCGACGATCCCAAGCCAGGTAGTCCTGAGTGGACCGTCCAGGGCCGCTGGTTCGGATTCGAGTTTGGAAAAGAGCCGCCTTGCCTCGGCTGTGACTGCCGGGTCCCCCATTCCGCCAAGTGTCCCAATCAAGGCACTGCGCAGGTTCGAATCGACCGCGCTTTCGCCTTGCCGTTGTTGCATGCCCAGTTTGGTCAATACCGGTGAGAATCTTTTTGTCGCGCGCTCTGCAATCTTGGCCTGGCTGATACTGTCCCCATTGAAACGCCCATAAATGCTACCAAAACTGTCAATCGCGTCTTCGATCACCCGGTGATTGGCCGTCGCGTCGACTGTGTCCAGAAGGTCCAACGACACCTGCATCGGCTGATATTCGCCGTTCGACAGGCTATTATTGTCGTTCAACAATCCCAGTTGATCGATGGGTGCCAGTTTCGCGAAGTCTTGTTTGAGTGCCTTTGCCATGTCGGAAGGATATAATACCCGGTAATAGCCGCTTTGGCCGGCATTTAGCAGCACGGTGCCGCAGCCTGGCAGGCGCATTGTCCCGCTGCCGCCAGAGATAATGCTGGTGACGCTCGGGCCGCCGATAATGCTCGCTATGACTGGCACGTTCCAGCGAAGTGGCTTCAGGTCTGTCTCGGACTTGCGATCTCTCGAGAATTCACCTTGCGCCAGCTCGACACGCGTCACCCCGTTTTCACATGTCGCGCCGCCTACTGTCAGCAAGGGCACGCCGGGCTGCTTGGTAAAATCATGCGCAATGGAAACGAGGCCGCTTGCTCCGGCGCCTTCAACGGCATTCCACAAGTCATCGGTGCGCGTGTTCGCATAGGCATGTTTTTTCATGTAACTGCGTAAACCAGCGCGCCAGATGTCGGCTCCTGCAAAGGCCTCCAGCATGGTGATCACGGCCTCGCCCTTTTGGTATGCGATCGTGTCGAAGGCCTGGCTTGTCTGCTCAACGGTTTCAATTTTTTGAATGACGGGATGGGTCGTTGCATAGGCGTCCAATGCCATAGCGCCCTCACGTCCACCAACGCGGTCAAGTTCACTTTGCCAGTCCGGATTGAAATGGGCAGTGGCCTTGCTTTCCATCCAGCTCGCGAAACCTTCGTTCAGCCAAAGGTCGT
Organism: Sphingorhabdus sp.; assembly: GCA_049663505.1. Classification (GTDB taxonomy): domain Bacteria; phylum Pseudomonadota; class Alphaproteobacteria; order Sphingomonadales; family Sphingomonadaceae; genus Sphingorhabdus_B. The sequence continues at coordinate 2,001 of JBATDO010000147.1, read as the reverse complement.
CCCACCAGGACATGGTGACAAGATTGCCGAACCACTGGTGGGCGATCTCGTGCGCATCGGTTGAAAAAATCCGCTGGCGCGTGCGGGCACTGGTAATCTTGGGGTCGTCCAGGAGCACGCGCTCGAAGGTGAATATTGCGCCCCAGTTTTCCATGGCACTGAAGAACTGGCTCTGTCCCGGACCAGCGACATTGTCGAGCTTGGGCAGTGGATAAGGGGTGCCGAAATAGTCGTTGTAATAGGCAACGAGCTTGGCTGAGGCATCCAGCGCATATTGGCCTTTCGACCCGTTACCCTTGCCCACGATAACGCCTACCTCGGTCGGGCCGACCTGCTTGGTTATGCGATCAAACTCACCAAGTCCGAAGAACAGCAGGTAGGTCGACATTCTTGGCGATGTATCAAAATGCACTTCGCTTCTGCCATCGCCAAGGTCGCGACGTGCCTTGACCGGCATATTGGAGACCGCCATCTGTGAGGTCGGTACAACTGCACTCAGGTCAAATGTCGCCTTGTAGATAGGTTCGTCCCAGCTCGGAACAAAACGGCGCGCATCCGGCGCTTCGAACTGCGTAAACAATGCGCGCTTGTCAGCGCCAGTCGGGTCCTTGTAGTCAAGCGCAAACAGGCCATTTGCCTGTTGGAGAATCTTGCCTGCATAGTCGATATCGAGTGTATATCGACCTGCTGGCAGCACCCGTTCGAAAGTAATCACCGCGGTCTGCTGCTTGCCGTCGATTGTGGCCGTGGCGGGCATTGGAGCTGCCCGTCCCTTGGTTATCGTGACACGGTTGAAGCTCAGATCTGCTGCGTGCAAGGTGATACTCTTGCTGGCCTTCTTGAGATCGAAAATGATGTGCGCATTGGCATCAAACCGGAGCTTTTCCGCGTCGGGTGTAACCTTGATCAAATAATGCACCGGTGCAGCATTGCGTGGCAGTTGGGAGGGAACAACCTGCGTTGGGCTAGCTGGTCGCGCATTGCCATGTGTCGGCGCAAGTGCTGCGAGCCCGAACAGCATTGCTGCCGACGCTGCAAGCGCGGAACGAAAATTCATTGGGTTGGTTCTCCGGTATTAGGATGTGGTGAAATGTTCTGTGCCCACACCAGGAATTCGACATTTCCCTGTGGCCCTGTGATCGGGCTGGTGGTCAGACCTCTCACTGTCCAGTTTTTTTCGACCAACCACAACTGCACGTCGTCACACACACGTTTGTGCACCTGTGCATCGCGGACCACTCCGCCTTTACCAACTTCAGCGCGCCCAGCCTCGAATTGCGGTTTTATAAGAGCGACCATTTGAGCTCCCTCCTTTGCAAAGCTCATCGGTCGCTCAAGTACTTTTGCAAGTCCGATGAAGCTGGCATCGCATACAATCATGTCAACCGGCTCGCTTATGTGAGCGTCAGTCAATATCCTTGCGCTGGTCTGCTCGTGCACGATCACCCTGGCGTCTTGGCGCAGCTTCCAGGCCAACTGGTTGGTCCCGCTATCGACTGCATAAACGCGCTTCGCTCCGCCCGCTAGCAGCACGTCGGTGAACCCACCCGTTGATGACCCAACATCGATTGCCACTGCGCCTGATACATCGATTCCAAATTGCTCAAGAGCATGCGTAAGCTTGATACCCCCTCTCGAAACCCAGGGATGATCACTGCCCTTGACCACGATAACCTGGTCATCTGCGACCTGCTGGCCAGGCTTGAGCGCTTTGACGTCGCCCACCAGCACATGGCCTGCCATCACGAGTGCCTGTGCCCGTGTTCGGCTGTCGGCGAGGCCGCGTTCGACGATGAGCTGGTCTAGACGGATTTTTTTGGTTGCCATGGCATAGTCCGCTAGCCGAGCGTGCAGTATTTGGCCATAAGCAGAGATTATGAAAAACCAATATTTCATCCTTGCAGCACTTGCTGCGCTTTCAGCCTGCGCAGTGCAGCCCAGCCAGCCGGATCTGGTGCCACCGCCTGTCTCCAAACCGGTTATCGCGGCGCCACCTGGGCC
>JBATDO010000146.1:0-13484 GCA_049663505.1 Sphingorhabdus sp. | reverse complement strand
AAATAATCGCCTCAGGGATGTTCTCATCAGTTCGTGCCGAGCAGTCCCGCCGATTTCAATATAGTGCAGCACCACCTAATTCTCAAGTCTTTGCACCAATCTTTCAATTCGCTCGGCCAGGCGTTCCATGGCATCAGCGGCTTGTGTCAGTTCTTGAATATCAATTTGTTCTGCTGATGTAGATGCTGATTGATGGTCCGCATCGTGAAGCTTGTCAGCCAAGAGCAAGGCGGAAAACAGCAAGAGGCGACTTTCATTGAGGCCTCCGGCAGGCCCACCGGCCTCCCGAGCCTTTTCGTCCACCATTGCGCCAAGGCTTGTCAGCCTTGCTTCCTCTCCATCCTTGCAGGTGACAATATATTCCCGGCCTGCGATGGATAATCTTACATCAGCCATTATGCTTTCTGCCCTGACAAAATGCGATCAATCTCACTGATCGCTGCCTTCGTCTCGAGCTTCAGCCGGTCATGCTTGTCTTGAAGGCCAGCGTCTTGCGCCAACCCTTTTTGCGGAAGTGGGGCTTGTTCGATCCTCGATAATGCGCGTTCGATCCTGCCGATCGCTTGAATTAGCCGTTGCTTGACCATGAGTTACTCCCCTTACTTGTCCTAGATTAGCAAAAATACCTCATTTAGCAAATCGGCTTGCATTTGGCATACATCGGCCACTCGAATACAAAAGAGCCTTCGATGGGTTGACGCTCGCTTATTCGCTCCGCAAAGGGTGCGCACCGGCGACTCGGCACAGGGCGGCCTGCAAACACGTTCGCCAATGTTTGTGGGCGTTCAGAGCTCAAATAAGGGGACGAGATAAATGACTGTCACATTGAGACAGATGGCCAATGCAGTTCGCGCGCTGGCTATGGATGCCGTGCAAGCAGCAAATAGCGGGCACCCCGGAATGCCGATGGGGATGGCAGATGTGGCGACAGTCTTATATACCGACTTCCTGAAATTCGATGCGCAAGACCCAAGTTGGCCCGATCGAGATCGATTTGTTCTCTCTGCAGGACATGGATCAATGCTCGCTTACGCCACGCTGCATTTGTCCGGATACGCACGCCCAACAATGGATGATATCCGCAATTTTCGACAGCTGAACAGCCCTTGTGCAGGACATCCAGAGAATTTCGAGCTCGAAGGTGTAGAGACGACCACCGGTCCGCTGGGGCAGGGGCTCGCGACAGCGGTAGGAATGGCGATCGCCGAGCGTCACCTCAATGCAGTCTTTGGAGACGAACTCGTCGATCACAAGACGTGGGTAATAGCAGGTGACGGGTGCTTGATGGAAGGCATCAACCATGAAGCGATAGGACTCGCTGGGCATTTGGAGCTAGGCCGGCTTATTGTGTTGTGGGACGACAATCGCATTACCATTGATGGCGCAGTCGAACTTTCGTCGAGCGAAGACATTGCAGCTCGATACCGCGCGACTGGTTGGCACGTTGTGCATTGTGATGGCCATGATTTTGAGGAAATTCGACGGGCCTTGGCTGAGGCCGCATCAGATCCACGACCATCTCTCGTCGCGTGCCGCACGATAATTGGCTTTGGTGCTCCAAACAAGCAGGGCAGTTCAAAGGTTCATGGCTCCCCCCTTGGCGATGATGAAATTCAGGCAACGCGCGTTGAACTGGATTGGAAGGAGGCGCCCTTCGAAATACCAGAAGCGATCCGTGATGCTTGGACTGCAAGGACTCAAAGTGGCTTGCATTTGCATAAAAAGTGGAAAGAGCGCCTTGCAAGCAACGAAAATAAAACGGAATTCAATCGAAGGATCAAGGGCCATATCGATCCGTCATCGGTGATGACGGACTACATGGCGCAATTGTTGATTGACAGGCCTACTGCTGCCACACGCAAGTCCTCGGAAATGGCGCTTGGACCATTGAGCAAGGCATTCCCCGAGCTTATCGGCGGTTCAGCTGATCTCACGGGCTCAAACAATACCAAAACTTCATCTATGAAGCCTCTGGATAAGAACGATTATTCTGGGCAATATGTCTATTATGGTATCCGTGAGTTTGGCATGGCTGCCGCTATGAACGGCATGGCTTTGCACGGAGGAGTCATCCCTTTTGGAGGGACGTTCCTGATCTTTTCTGATTACGCTCGCCCCGCCATGCGCCTGTCCGCCCTCCAAGGCGTTCGCGTGATTTATGTGATGACCCACGATAGCATCGGGCAGGGCGAAGATGGTCCGACACATCAGCCGATAGAGCATTTGCAAAGCTTGCGAATGATTCCGAACTTGGAGGTTTTTCGACCCTGCGATGCCATTGAAGTTGCTGAATGCTGGCAGTTGGCGCTTACACGGATGGACGGTCCCTCGGTACTTGCGTTGTCGCGTCAGGATTTGGAGATGCTGCGGACGACAGCGGATACCAATCTGTCCGCCCGAGGGGGCTACAGGCTCGTTGCCGCAAAAGCTGCTCGCAAGGTAGTGCTGATTGCAACAGGCTCCGAGGTATCTCTCGCGGTTGCAGTGGCAGAACAACTCGAAACCAAGGGTATTGGCGTCGACATCGTCTCTATGCCAAGTGTGTCGCGATTTAAAGAACAGGATGTTGATTACCGCAACGACGTTCTACCCGAAGATGGCTGCCTGCGGGTTTCGATCGAGGCAGGCACAACATTTGGTTGGTCTGATATGACCGGGCAAAACGCCTTGCACATCGGTATTGATCGATTTGGTGCCTCGGCACCAGGGAAGGTGCTGATGGAACATTTCGGCTTTAGCCCTGATAAGATTATCCCTAAAATCCTCGCCGCACTCGGCTGATATCGAAGGAGCACAGAATGACTGTCAAAGTAGCAATAAACGGATTTGGCCGCATTGGCCGCCTAGTGGCACGTGCAATTCTGGAACGCGATGACCACGACCTTGAACTGGTTGCCATCAATGATCTCGCTCCTGCCAAGGCTAATGCGCTGCTTTTCAAGCGAGATAGCGTGCACGGCGCCTTTCCCGGAACCGTGGAGGCTGACGGCAACGACATCATCGTCAACGGCAAGCGTATACATGTGACCGCAGAACGGGATCCTGCCAATCTACCCCATGGCGCCAATGGAATCGATATCGCTCTTGAATGCACCGGATTTTTCACGGATCGGGCAAGTGCCGAGAAGCATCTTTCAGCCGGTGCCAAGCGTGTGTTGATTTCGGCACCTGGCAAAAATGTTGATAAAACTGTCGTTTTCGGCGTCAATCATGGGGTGTTGACGTCAGACGATTTGATCGTTTCCAATGCAAGTTGCACAACAAATTGCTTGGCACCACTGGCTAAAGTCATGAACGATGAGATCGGCATTGAACGCGGTTTGATGACGACGATTCACAGCTACACAAACGATCAAAAAATCCTGGACCAGATACACGAAGACATGCGTCGCGCTCGGGCTGCCGCGATGTCCATGATTCCGACAACGACTGGAGCGGCACGGGCTGTTGGCGAAGTTATGCCTGAGTTGAAAGGCAAGCTGGATGGATCCGCAATTCGTGTTCCCACGCCCAATGTGAGCATTGTAGACCTGACATTCACGCCAAAGCGTGAAACCACGAGGGAAGAGGTCAATGCGTTGTTGAAGGCTGCTTCGGAAGGAGCGTTAAAGGGAGTGCTGGCATATTCCGACGAACCGTTGGTTTCGATCGACTATAATCATTGTCCGGCAAGTTCGACGATTGATAGCCTGGAGACTGCAGTTATCGATGGGAAGCTCGTGCGAGTGCTGAGCTGGTATGACAATGAGTGGGGCTTCTCCAATCGGATGGTCGATACTGCAGGCGTCATCGGTAAGCTACTTTAAGGATCGATATTATGGCATTTCGCACGCTCGACGATCTCGGCGACATCAAAGGGAAACGAGCCTTGGTGCGCGTTGACCTCAATGTTCCGATGGCCGATGGCCGCGTTACAGATGAAACGCGTTTGCGTGCGCTCTTGCCAACCGTCATTGAACTTTCTGACAAAGGGGCAAAAGTGCTTCTTCTCGCGCATTTTGGACGTCCAAAGGGCGCAAAACACAGCGAGATGTCGGTTTCGATGGTCCTTGACGCACTTCAGGACGTTCTCAAGCGAGAAGTCATGTTCGTGCCAGAAATTGCCGGGGATGTAGTTACCCAATCAGTGGCGATCTTGGCTGACGGTGATATCGCGCTCCTCGAGAACACACGGTTTTGGCCAGGCGAAGAGAAAAATGACCTCGAGTTAGCCAAGGCAGTGGCGGCAAACGGCGATTTTTTTGTGAACGATGCCTTCTCCGCTGCGCATCGGGCGCATATGTCGACAGAAGGGCTCGCCCACCTGATGCCTGCTTATGCTGGCCGATCCATGGAAGCAGAGCTCAAGGCGCTTGAGGCGGCTCTAGGTGACCCACAACATCCAGTCGCTGCAGTTGTCGGGGGTGCTAAAGTTTCATCAAAACTTGATGTCCTGACCAATCTGGTGACAAAAGTGGATCACCTCATCATCGGTGGCGGGATGGCAAACACATTTTTGGCGGCACGGGGTATAAATGTTGGAAAATCCCTGTGCGAACACGACTTGGCGGCTACAGCAAATTTAATCCTCGAAGCCGCAGACGAGGCTGGATGTACGGTGCACCTGCCATATGACGTCGTGACGTCACTCGAATTTCGCGCAAATCCGCCAGTACGGATTGTGAATGTACATGAGGTCGCAGCCGATGAAATGATCCTGGATATTGGTCCTGCAGCCGTTGAAGCACTGGCTGACGTTTTGAAAACCTGCCGAACACTGGTTTGGAATGGCCCACTCGGTGCATTTGAGATCCCTCCGTTTGACGCGGCTACCGTCGCTCTGGCGAGAACGGCGGCTGCGCTCACCAAGGAAGGCTCGCTCGTTTCCGTCGCAGGTGGCGGCGACACCGTTGCGGCACTTGCCCATGCGGGTGTGACACAGGATTTCAGCTTCATCTCAACAGCCGGGGGCGCGTTTCTCGAATGGATGGAGGGCAAGCCGTTGCCCGGCGTGGATGCGCTTCGAGCAAGCTAAGCTGGCAGGGGCAAATCGCCCATTTTTTTTGATAGCGTGCTGCATACGTATGCACAAGGTAAGGACAGGAAATTGAAAATGCAGGATCCAAAAATGCGGGAAAAGATTGCAACAGCTCCAGGGTTCATAGCCGCTCTCGACCAAAGTGGCGGTTCTACCCCAAAAGCTCTGCGGGGATACGGAATCGAAGAAGACGCCTATTCCAGTGAAGAGGAGATGTTTGGTCTTATTCACGAAATGCGCAGCCGAATTATTACCTCACCCAGTTTTTCAGGTGAAAAGGTGATCGGTGCCATTTTGTTCGAACGCACCATGGATGGCGAAGCTGGCGGTATTCCAGTGCCCAGCGCACTTTGGGAACGCGGCGTTGTGCCTTTCTTGAAAGTTGACAAGGGCTTGGAAGACGAGGCCGATGGCGTGCAGATGATGAAACCAATTCATGGCCTTGATGACCTGCTGGCTCGCGCAAAATCCAAAGGCGTGTTCGGCACCAAGAAGCGATCGGTCATCAATAAGGCTTCGCCGACAGGTATCGCTGCAATAGTGAGGCAGCAGTTCGAAGTAGCCGAACAAATTCTTTCTCACGGACTAATGCCGATCATCGAACCTGAAGTGAACATCAAGAGCGTTGAGCGCGGACAATGCGACGTTATTTTACGCGATGAGATTATCTCTGCGTTAAATGCTCTACCTGAGGACAAGCAGGTGATGCTAAAATTGTCCATTCCGGCTGAGGCCGGAACGTTCGATGTGCTAGTTGATCATCCACGCGTGCTGAGAGTGGTGGCACTATCAGGTGGATTTGCACGACCCGAAGCATGCAGTGAACTCGCCCGGAACAAGGGCATGATCGCGAGCTTTTCTCGAGCACTGCTCGAAGATTTGCGTCATCAGATGAGTCCGGACGAATTTGACCAGTCCTTGGGGCAGGCAATCAACGACATCTATCAGGCTTCAATCAACAAGAACTGACTAAGCCATTTTTCTGCGCTGCAGGGACCTGTTTGGACCCTGCGGTCCAGGATGCTCAATATTGTTTTTACATCTCTATCGACGCAACGATCTCGTTCGGGCCATTCTGGGGCGTTTGCCTGTTTGAACGATTTTTCGATTTATTCAAAGCAAGTGCCCAGTCCCCGATCTGGGCAGCGATTTGACCCTCCTAGACCAGAACGATAAATGCATTCCAGTATTGCTCGGATCACGTTAAGGCGTGGACATGATTACACCACCTTGCCAGCTTTATCTCATTTCTCCGCTTGATGTTGGGGGCGATTTTCCAGCAAAACTGGAAGCTGCACTTTCTGCAGGACCAGTCGCTGCGTTCCAATATCGGGTTAAGAACATGGATCAACATATGGCAGCATCACTCGCTGTTCCATTGCAGTCGATCTGCGCCACACATAATGTTGCGTTCATCGTGAATGACAGTGTTGCGCTGGCGAAAAGGCTGAATGCCGACGGGGTTCATATCGGGCAGGAGGACGGCGACGTTGCCGAAGCAAGGCTCGAATTGGGCAAGGCGTTTCAAATAGGGGTAACCTGTCACAATAGCCGCCACCTGGCAATGGAGGCAGCTGAACGCGGTGCTGATTACGTGGCGTTTGGCGCATTCTATCCATCGACCACCAAAGATGTCGACCAACTTGCCGAACTGGACACGTTGGAAAAGTGGTCTCGCGTAATGGAAATACCCTGCGTCGCCATAGGAGGCATTACCCCGGAAAATGCGAAACCTGTTATCGATGCTGGTGCTGATTTTATCGCGGTTAGCAGTGCGGTGTGGCAGCATCCAAATGGCCCGGCCGAGGCAGTGAAAGCGTTCAACGCGGTCCTTGCCTAATGGCTTGGTGCTCGTTAAAGGCCGCAGCCGATGGCATACACTTGTTTGTGCCTAGCTCTTTCCATTTGTCTAGCGAGTCTCTTTCATGAAAATCAGCGGCGTTGATATCCGTCCCGGCAATATTATCGAATATGAGAAGGGCATCTGGCGCGTTGCCAAGACGCAGCATACCCAGCCGGGTAAAGGCGGCGCCTTCATGCAGGTCGAGATGAAAAACCTCATCGATGGTCGCAAGACCAATGTGAGGTACCGTAGTCAGGATACCGTCGAAAAGGTTCGATTGGACACGAAGGATTTTCAGTTCCTGTACACTGAAGGTGACAAGCTGGTGTTCATGGACAAGGACAATTACGAACAAATCATGCTCGACGCCGACATGTTGGGCGATGAAGTGGCGTTCCTGACTGATGGCATGGATGTGACATTGGATCTGTATGATGAACGACCGATTTCGGTGCAGTTGCCAGACCAGATCGAAGCCATGATTGTGGAGGCCGATGCCGTGGTCAAAGGGCAGACCGCTTCATCCAGTTACAAACCTGCCATACTCGACAATGGCGTGCGCGTCATGGTCCCGCCATTTATTGGAGCAGGTACGCGGATCGTTGTGGATGTCTATTCCAAGGAATATGTGCGGAAGGCAGATTAATGCCTGCGCTAACTGGCCTCATAAGCGTTATCGAAAAAGCCGCGCGCAAAGCGGGGAGCAAATTGCGCCGTGACTTTGGCGAGATCGAACACCTTCAGGTATCACAAAAGGGACCTGCTGACTTTGTTTCAAAGGCAGATCAGCGGGCTGAAGACACGATTTTCCATGAACTTGAACATGCGCGTCCAGATTGGGGTTTCCTCATGGAGGAAACTGGTGAAATAGCCGGAACGCCTGGTAAGCCGCGGTTTATAGTTGACCCTCTCGATGGCACTAGCAACTTCCTGCACGGGATTCCTCACTTCGCGATATCTATTGCAGTGCAGGATCCCAAACCTGACGGTTCAGGCTGGGGTGATATTTTTGCAGGGATTGTCTATAATCCGATCACGGACGAGAGCTTCTGGGCAGAACGTGGAAAAGGCGCCTGGCTGGGACATCGCCGCTTGCGAGTTTCAGCACGACGTCAGCTCAACGAGGCACTGGTTGCAACCGGAACTCCCTATAAAGGGCATGGCGATTTTGATGAATGGGGCAAAATCAACAATGCTATTGGCCCACAAGTAGCTGGGATCCGTCGCTTTGGTGCTGCGAGCCTCGACCTGGCTTGGCTGGCAGCAGGACGCTATGACGGATTTTGGGAAAGTGGACTTTCTCCGTGGGACACGGCTGCAGGTTGCCTCCTGGTTCGCGAAGCGGGTGGCTTTGTTACCGATTATCGCGGTCGTAGCCCTCACATCGCTGACACTCAAGTTTTGGCGGCAAACGACATCCTTCACAGCAAGCTGCACAAGTTGCTCGTTGGTGCGTTGAAATAAAGCACAAAATGGCCGTAAAAAGCTGCCCGCAGGCCTTGCGGGCGCCCGTGCTTCTGCCTAAAAGCGCGGCAACTAAACTGGGGTGCGAGCGAGTCTATCGTGATTGATTTATCTCAATATCTGCCGATACTGCTATTTCTGGTCGTGGCTCTCGGCCTTTCGTCGCTGTTCGTGTTTCTTCCCATGGGCATTTCGCGCCTAACGGGGGCCCACCAGCCGACAGAGGCAAAGCTGTCGGAATATGAGTGCGGTTTTCCTGCATTTGAAGATTCACGAAGCCAGTTTGATGTGCGTTTCTATCTCGTTGCCATCCTTTTCATCATTTTTGACCTCGAGGCAGCTTTCCTCTTTCCCTGGGCTGTTAGCTTGGGCGAAACCGGATGGTTGGGTTGGGGAACGATGATGTTGTTTTTGTTCGAGCTCGTCATTGGTTTCATCTACGCTTGGAAAGTTGGAGCACTCGAATGGGAGTAATCGCAACACAATCCACATCATTGGATAGGGCCGCGGCTTCACCAGATGTCGATTTTTTCAAAGATCTGCAAGGCGAGGTTAACGACAAAGGGTTCTTGGTTACGTCGACTGAAGACCTGTTCAACTGGGCGCGTACGGGTTCGTTGTGGTGGATGACTTTTGGCTTGGCTTGTTGCGCTGTCGAGATGATACACGTCAACATGCCCCGTTATGACATGGAGCGTTTCGGGGCTGCGCCGCGTGCATCGCCACGCCAATCAGATGTCATGATAGTGGCAGGGACGCTTTGCAACAAGATGGCTCCCGCATTGCGCAAGGTTTACGACCAGATGTCTGAGCCCAAATATGTGATTTCAATGGGAAGCTGTGCAAATGGCGGTGGCTATTACCATTATAGTTACAGCGTCGTTCGGGGGTGTGACCGGATCGTGCCGGTTGACATTTACGTCCCCGGATGTCCTCCCACGGCGGAAGCCTTGCTTTACGGGATAATGCAATTGCAGCGCAAAATTCGTCGTATTGGAACCGTTGAGCGGTGACCCATTCTGCCCCTCATATCGTGAAGCCAAAGGGTACAGTTGCCGCCATCAAGAAAGCGTTGGGACGCAATCTCTTGGTGATCGAAGAATGCTATGGCGAAGTTGCAGTCCATGTGCAGCGCGACAGTCTCGTGTCTTGCATGACGGTGCTGCGCGATGTTTGCGAATATCAGCAGCTCATGGAAATGGCGGGCGTTGATTGGCCTGATCGTGAGCCGCGCTTCGAGATCGTATATTGCCTTTTGAGCCTGACCAAAAATCATCGCATTCGGGTTCATGTGTCCACGAACGAGGACACGCCGGTACCCTCTGTGACAGAAATTTGGCCAGTTGCAGGTTGGTTGGAGCGCGAAGTCTTCGACATGTACGGTGTCTTGTTCTCGGGAAATACCGATTTGCGCCGTATCCTCACCGATTACGGGTTTACTGGACATCCGCAACGCAAGGATTTTCCACTCTCGGGCTATGCCGAGTTGCGGTATTGCGAGGAAGAAAAGCGTGTGAAATATGAGCCGGTGCAGCTTGCTCAAGATTTCCGTAGCTTTGATTTCATGTCCCCTTGGGAAGGAGCCGATTATGTGCTTCCCGGTGACGAAAAAGTGATTAAATCCGGAGAGCCGCCTCGCGGTGCGCCGCCGCAAGTAAACACGCCTAAAACAACGGGTAATCCAAATCAGACGGGAGCAGGATCGGCGACCAATGAGGCGGCGAAAAAGCGGATAGTGCGCAAGCCAAAGGTAGGAGGCCCGAAATGAGCATGCAGCCTGACCTTGCACCGACCACTGGTGATGAGGTTATCCAAAATTACACCATAAACTTTGGTCCGCAACATCCTGCAGCGCACGGTGTTTTGCGACTTGTAATGGAACTGGACGGCGAGATCGTCGAGCGTCTCGATCCACATATCGGGCTGTTGCACAGGGGCACAGAAAAGCTGATCGAGTACAAGACCTATCTTCAAGCGCTTCCCTATTTCGATAGGCTGGATTATTGCTCCCCGCTGGCGATGGAGTACTCGTACGTGCTTGCGATCGAGAAATTGCTCGATCTTGAAGTGCCGCTGCGCGCACAATACTTGCGTGTGCTTTTCGCCGAGCTCACACGCATTTGCAACCACATGCTCAACCTTGGATCGCATGTCATGGATGTAGGGGCAATGACCCCCAACCTATGGATGTTCGAGATCCGTGAAGATTGTCTCAATTTTTTTGAACGCGCGTCAGGCGCGCGGATGCATTCTGCATGGTTTCGTCCTGGCGGGGTCCATCAGGATGTTCCGCTCAAATTGTTGACTGATATCGGTGATTGGCTGGACGATCGTCTGCCACGCTTGTTCGAGGACGCTATCAGTCTCGTGGCCGACAACCGGATATTCAAGCAGCGCAACGTCGATATCGCGGTCGTCAGCAAGGACGATGCGGTAAAATGGGGCTTTTCCGGTCCTATGATCCGTGGCGCCGGGATCCCATGGGATATCCGGAAGAGCCAACCTTATGATGTGTATGCCAAACTCGATTTTGATGTTCCCGTAGGAACGCGCGGCGACTGTTATGATCGCTTCATGGTCAGGGTCGAGGAGGTCCGCCAATCTGCACGGATAATGAGACAGTGCCTTGCACAAATGCCCGAGGGCCCGATTTGCAGCAATGACCGCAAAGTCAGTCCTCCAAAACGCGCCGAGATGAAGCAATCGATGGAAGCGCTCATTCACCATTTCAAGCTTTACACAGAAGGCTTTAAGGTGCCTGCAGGTAGTGTCTATGTAGCGACAGAGAGCCCCAAAGGCGAGTTCGGCGTTTACTTGGTATCTGACGGCACTAACAAGCCATATCGATGCAAGATTCGCCCGACTGCATTTTCCCATTTGCAAGCAATGGATTTTATGACTCGGGGGCATATGCTTGCAGATACGACCGCAATATTGGGTGCGCTCGACATTGTTTTTGGCGAGTGCGATCGATGATTGGCCAATTCAGCCATCAGGATATTTGGCGTTCGATGACTCCGGCGCGTGTGACGTATTTGGGTGTGTCCCAAAATGCACCGTTTGAGGGCAGTTTCTGATGTTCAACAGCACAACATTGCCTTTTGCCGCAAAGGGCGGTCTCGCTGTCGCCGAGCAAATGATAGCCTTTTACAATGCCCAGGATGTCGATGCATATGTTGGCTTGATGTCGGACAATGCTGTTGAAGCAGGATATAGCGGCAATGTTTTGCGTGACGGCAAAGAAGGAATACGCAACGGATTGAAAGCGATGTTTACCGAATTCCCACAAAATCGGGCCGAGATTTTGTCGGGCCATGTGCTTGGGGAATTTGTTGTCTTGCATGAGAAGGTATTTCGCTCTCCTGGTGCCGACGCTTTTGAAGTTATGTCAATCTACAGTTTTGAAGGCGACAAAGTGTCGCGCGTGGAGTTTGTCCGCTAATGGCCGATGTTGCTCATATTCCAGATGAATCCGAAACACGCGCAAAATGGGGCGCTTTTGCATGGAATGCAGAAAATGCAAAGGCAGCCGCGATGTACATCGCGCGTTACCCTGCAGGCAGGCAGCAATCAGCTGTGATGGCTTTGCTGGATTTGGCGCAACGTCAGGTTGGTTCGGAGACAAAGACGCAGGGATGGCTGCCCGTCCCGGTGATCGAATTTGTTGCCATACAGCTTGGTATGTCTTTCATGCGGACATATGAAGTGGCGACCTTTTACACGATGTACAACCTCGCTCCTGTAGGCCGGTATCATGTCCAAGTGTGCGGCACCACGCCGTGCATGCTGCGCGGATCTGACGACATCATGGCTGCATGTAAGAACCGTGGTCTTGTAAAAGGTGCGACCACCCCTGACGGTTTGTTCACTCTTTCTGAAGTCGAATGCATGGGAAATTGTTCCTCTGCACCGATGGTTCAAATCAACGACGATAATTTCGAAGATTTGGATTACGATACAATGTCAGGCATATTGAATGATCTGTCTGAAGGAAGGCAACCCAAGATAGGGACGCAATTGCCGGGACGACATACCGTGGAGCCCTATGGCGGGCCCACAACATTGCAGGCAATGGTCGACAAGAACCATGACTATCGAGGGGAATGGTGATGAATCCCAATTCCGTCGAAATGATGTGTGCGAACCAGTTGCGGGGTACAATTCATGCTCGCTGATAAAGACCGTATTTTTACCAATCTCTATGGATACCAGGACTTTGGCCTGAAAGCTGCTCAGAAGCGCGGTGACTGGGACAAGACAAAGGACCTGATGAAGGTTGGTCAAGATGCAATCATCGAGGAAATCAAGGCATCGGGTCTGAGGGGTCGCGGTGGCGCCGGATTCCCCACGGGTATGAAATGGAGCTTCATGCCGAAGACTCCTTCGCCAGAACGGCCGAATTTTCTGGTTATCAATGCAGATGAATCGGAGCCCGGGTCGTGCAAGGACAGAGAAATCATTCGTCATGACCCGCACAAGCTGGTCGAAGGCGCATTGATTGCAGGCTTTGCGATGAGGGCTCGTGCAGCCTATATTTATATTCGGGGTGAGTATATTTTTGAAGCCAAGGTGCTCGAAAAGGCTGTATCTGAAGCCTATGCTGCAGGCTTGATCGGAAAGAACGCCGCGAAGTCAGGTTATGATTTCGATGTCTTTGTCCACCGCGGCGCCGGTGCATATATTTGTGGTGAAGAAACCGCGATGATCGAGAGCATCGAGGGCAAGAAAGGGCAACCCCGTCTAAAACCGCCGTTCCCTGCTGGTGCAGGCTTATATGGTTGTCCCACTACCGTTAACAATGTTGAGTCAATCGCTGTAGTACCCACCATCTTGCGGCGCGGAGCTGCATGGTTCTCGTCATTTGGTCGCGATGGAAACAAGGGTACAAAGCTCTACCAGATTTCAGGTCATGTGGAAAAACCGTGTGTCGTTGAGGAGGAAATGGGTATCCCGTTTCGCGATTTGATCGAACGGCATTGCGGCGGAGTTCGCGGCGGATGGGACAATCTGCTCGCGGTCATCCCCGGCGGATCGTCAGTACCGTTGGTGCCGGCAGCCGAAATCATGGACGCCCCAATGGATTTCGACGGACTGAAGGCAGTCGGTTCAGGGCTGGGAACAGCAGCGGTTATCGTGATGGACAAGTCCACTGATATCGTT
>JBATDO010000145.1:0-13702 GCA_049663505.1 Sphingorhabdus sp. | reverse complement strand
CCTTACAAGGTAGAGAAATCATCCAATGGCAAGCTTACAGAGCTGGTTCGCGACACGCCCAAAAGCATGACGGTCATTCCAAAAGAAGTCATTGAAGATATTGGTGCAACTTCGCTTCGCGAGGTTGCTCGATCGACCCCGGGAGTGACACTTGGCACAGGAGAGGGAGGCAACGCCTTTGGGGATCGAATATTCATTCGCGGTTTCGAAGCGCGAAACGACGTGTATATCGACGGATTGCGTGATCCCGGTGTTTCAAGTCGCGAGATATTTGGTGTTGAGCAAATCGAAATCATAAAAGGTCCATCGGGCAGCTTCGGGGGCCGCGGCACAACCGGCGGACTGGTCAGCCTCCAGTCAAAACGGCCGCAGATCGGAAATGACTTCGCGATCATGGAAGCAGGTCTTGGGACCGAGAATTACCATCGCGCGACCATGGACGTGAACGCCACGATTGCAGACGGCCTGGCCGTTCGTGTCAACAACATGTACCATGATGCGGACACGCCTGGACGTGATTTTGTCCATAGCCAACGCAGGGGAAGCTCTGTCGCTGCAGGTTGGAACCCGGTCAATGGCTTGCTCATCTCTGCCGATTATTATCGTTTTCGCCTCGAAGGGGTACCTGACTGGGGGCATCCATTTGATGCAGCAACGCAGCAGCCCTATAAGGTGGACCGTGAAAATTATTATGGCGTCATCGGACGGGATTTCATGTTCAACGGCTCCGATATCGGGACCTTCGCTGTCGAATATGATCCGGTTGATGCCTTAAGTCTTCGCTCCGTAAGCCGCTATGGCAATACCTATAATCGCTACCTGGCCGGTCCTGTCGGCGCAGTGTGCCGCGTTGCTCGAACCGCTAGCGGTGCATGCCCGGCTGCAGGAGCCCTTCTTCCCGAAGACGAGTTTACCGTGGCGCCAGGTGCTCAGCGTCGCTATTCCGACACGCGTTACTTGGCGAGTCTTGCTGATGCGACAATTCGTCTTGGCCCGGATGGATTTGCTCACACGGTCGTTTTTGGCGCAGAATATGCACTTGAAAAAGTCGATGCCCACCGATTGCTGACATCGGCCTTTGTCGAGGATGCCAATGGCAACCTGGTCTCTGTATCACCATTTGTTCGCAACCTCCTCGATCCCGATCCCGTGCTTGGCGGAACCATCATCTCTTATGTGGACGCCGCAACTGGCCCGACAAAGACACAGGTTGAATCGACCAGCGTGTATGTAATCGACACGGTCAAGATCGGTCCAAGGATCGCACTCACGCTTGGTGCGCGTTACGATAGCTATGACATTGCGCTATTTAACCCCGATGCCAGCAATGCCGCTGGCCTTCAGCCTGAACGCCTGGCCAACAAGGCGAGCTTTTTGAACTGGCAGGCAAGCCTTCTATACAAGCCGTTTGCGGCCGCGAGCATTTATGCATCCTATAGCACGTCGTCAAATCCCAGCGGTGAACAGGTCGACGGCAATGGGATCGCCTATGATGGCCTTGCGGCGGTTACGCAAAATCTCGATCCCGAGCGCAACGTCAGCTTGGAACTCGGTGCAAAGGGCGATTTGTTCAACGGCGAACTGTTGGTGACCAGTGCAATTTTCCAGATCACAAAGATCAATGCCCGCGAGCAGACATCGCCAGGGGTCTATGAACTGGTCGGTAAGTTGCGCTCGCGTGGTGCTGAATTGGGGGTCAGTGGGAATCTTGGCCAGAAAGTGCAGGTTTTCGGCGGGTACACTTACACTGATGCTCGCTTGGTCACTTCTGTAAATGGTGCGAACGAAGGAAAGAAGTTTGCCAATATCCCGAAGCACAGTGCTTCATTGTTGGCGACTTATGCATTGACCGACCACTTCCAGTTGGGTGGACAGGTTCACTACCAGAGTGCCCTGTTTGGTGGAACGCAAGTCGCCGGCACAGCAAAAGTGCCGGGCTATGCGAGATTTGATGCAGTTGCGCGATGGAAACCCCTTGAATGGCTCGAGGCTCGACTGAATGTGCTGAACCTGACTGACAAGGTTTACTATGATGCAATCTATCGTTCAGCATCCCCTTTTGCCTATATTGCACCTGGTCGTTCGGCCAGCCTCTCCCTTACAGCTACCTTCTGAGGGAAATAAACATGCTTATCACCATTCCCGATGTTTTGCCGCGCGAGGCAGCTTTGGCCTTGGGGCAGGCGATAAGCCTTGCTGATTGGATCGACGGCAATGTCACCAGCGGCGAAGGGGCGGCCCTTGCCAAGCACAATCGCCAACTATCTGAAAATGGCGAGCAGGCGATCAAGGCACGGCAAATCGTGCAGAAGGCGCTCGCCCGAAATGCCATTTTTCTCTCGGCCGCACTCCCCTATGCGATCTATCCGCCCTTGTTCAATCGATACGATGTCAGTGACGGATTTGGTCATCATGTCGATAACGCCATCAGGGTTGACCCGTTGAGCGGCAGTCAGATGCGCACCGATCTCTCGGCTACGCTTTTCCTTAATGATCCTGATGATTATGACGGGGGAGAATTGACGATCGAGGGAGCCTTTGGGCGCGCCTCTTACAAGTTGCCTGCGGGCCACCTGCTCCTGTATCCGTCAAGCAGCATCCATAACGTCAAGACGGTCACGCGTGGTGTAAGGATTTGCAGCTTCTTCTGGATTGAATCGCTCGTGCGCGAAAACGAACCACGCGAAACCTTGTTCGACCTCGACCAGAGCATCCAGCACCTGACAGTTGACAGGGGCGGAGATGATGCCGAGGTGTTGAGGCTCACCCAGATATATCACAACTTGGTAAGACGCTGGGCGAAGCGCTAGGCAGCAGCGATTGCGGCCATGTGCATCTTGGCGTTTTCGACATAGTGCGCAACGCTCATCCTCATGCCCATCACTGCTTCTTCATCGAGGTTCCTCACAAAACGCGCGGGTGCGCCTGCCCATAGCTGGCGTGCAGGGATTTGTTTGCCCTGTGTCAGCATGGCGCCAGCGGCAAGCATCGCGTCGCCCTCGATCACGGCACCGTTCATGACTGTCGCGGACAGTCCGACAAAGGCATGGTCGTGCAGAATGGCTCCGTGCAACATGACATTGTGGCCAACCAGTACATCGTCACCGATAATGGTTGGATAGCCGCCTGGAACTCCAGGCATCGGGCCATCACAGTGGATAACGCTTCCGTCCTGGATATTGCTGCGCGCACCTATGACCACGCTGTTCACTTCGGCACGGATAACGCAATTGTACCATATGCTGGTTTGCGGCCCGATGGTGACATCTCCCACGATCCGGCAGCCCGGCGCGATAAACGCGCTATCATCAATCTTTGGCATTTTGCCATTTACCGATATGATACTGATATCTGAGCGATGGATCATTTTTGCACCTTCCAAACCGAGAGATGGGGCAGGACTGATGCATAGTCGTCAGTCCACAGCTGCATGCCATTTGGTGCATCCAGCTTTACCCATTGGTCTGGATCATAATATCGTGGCTTCTTTTCACCAACTTCCCCGGTCAGTTGCATCAACTTTTTCGAATCCCTGCTGAGCGCGATCCAAAGCGACGCACGTGAACCCTGGCCGACCAGTTTTTCAGGCGGGCTGTCGCGGCGCAGAGCTGCATGCCATCCGCCAGCTTCTGCCTCTGCTGCGATTACCGGATTTAGGTCAATGTAGCGATTGGATATGTGCACCAGCAAGAGGCCATTGGGCTTGAGGGTCCTGCGGTAAACGGAAAATGCTTCACGGGTTAGCAAGTGCAACGGAATTGAATCTGATGAAAAGGCGTCCAGCGCCAATATGTCGAACTGCCCTTCTGGTACCTTGGCGAGCGTTAATCGTGCATCGCCCAATGTTATCTTCGCCCCAGGGGCACAACGTTCCAAAAATGAAAATATTTTCTTTTCGCGCGCGATTTCGACAACAAGGGGATCAATTTCGAAGAAGTTCCACGCTT
The DNA here is from genome assembly GCA_049663505.1 of Sphingorhabdus sp. Lineage (GTDB taxonomy): Bacteria > Pseudomonadota > Alphaproteobacteria > Sphingomonadales > Sphingomonadaceae > Sphingorhabdus_B. The sequence goes on along the minus strand of JBATDO010000145.1, from coordinate 9,755 downwards.
GCCCAGGCTTTCGGTAGCAAGCCAGTGTGCCCGTTCCAAGTCCCACAACACCGATACTGGCATTTGGACCGAAAAGCTCGGGCGCTCTTGCCATCGCAATGCCAACGCCAGAAGTTCCGGAATAGTAACTGATGGGCCTTGTCGGTTCATCGAGAAGCTGCATTCCATGCATCGTGGTGCCATGATTTAGCCAGCGGATTTGACCGCTGTCGGATGCATGCACCGTGTAGGTCCCAAAATAGCTGCGCATTCGCGCACCTTCAAGCGACTGTTTCAGATTGCCCCAGCCGCCATTGGCAATCATGAGTGCAGCAATGACCATAGCAAAGGCATATCTTTGCATGGTCACCAAACCACCCACTGCAATAATGATAACCAACAAGACTGCTTTTGCCGGTGTGCCTTCAACAGGCAGGTCAATACCTGCATATATGCCTGCTAGCAGGGCCAACGCGCCGATACCCATTCTGAGCATCTGTGCGCCCCTAATCCCGAGGAAATCTTCCTCTCCAAATGTGAAATAGCGCTGTGGGGGCAGCATCATAGCGGCGGCCAGGATGATTATCGGATGCTCCCAGGTCCAGTCAAAGATCAACGGCGCGACAATCGCACAGAAAAATCCTCCGATGACGCCCCCGACGGACATCATGAGATAAAAGCCGGTCAATTGAGAAGGCTCGGGGCGTGTCCGGTACATCTCGTTATGAAGCACCACGGCAACGACGAAAAGCAGCGTCAGGCTCGCAACCAAACCATTGATTGCCGATCGGCCCCATAACACGAATACAAGCGCACCGGATAGCATTACGACGAGGGGCGCAATCTTTGTAATCCAATATGCCGGTCGCTGGTTATCGGCAAAGGCCAGGCTGAAGCTGAGCAGGTACAAACCAAGCGGTATCACCCAAATCAGTGGCATGGCCACGAGATCTGTGGTGAGATGCGAGGTGGTGGACAACATCAACCCAGATGGAATTGCTGCAAGCAGGATCCAGTAAAGGCGCCGCTTCCAACCAACTGCCATACGATCAAGTGGAACATCTGGTACGGTGACATGGGTTTCTCGAGCAGACCACAGCAATTTCGCGCACGCAACAACCGCCCCGAGCAAGATGACGTAGATTACAGTCCAGAGCCAGTTCTGCGCCTTGATCGGCATGAAGGGTTCCACGAGCAATGGATAGGCAAGGAGGCCTGCAAAACTGCCAAGATTGGATGCAGCGTAAAGTGCATAGGGTTCGCCGGTGTTGCCAGAAAGCCCATACCAACGCTGCATAAGCGGCGCTTGTGCGGCGACTGCAAAGAACAGCGGTCCAATCGAAGCAACGAGCAGCAACGGGACCTGGAAGATTGGTGATCCATCGGCTGCTGGCTGGAATGCAACCAGGCCAAGCGGCAACCACAAGGCTGCAACCATGAGTACGGCAATATGGATCATCGCCTGTGTGCGCGGCGCTTCGCGCGAAAGCCGATGGGCATAGGCATATCCCCCCAGGAGCAGAGCTTGATAGACCAGCATCGCGCTGTTCCAAACTGCGGGCGCGCCGCCAAGTCTGGGAAGCGCCATGCGGGCAACCATTGGCTGGACCAGGAATAGCAGAAAGCTACCGATCAGGATTGTGAGCAGGAACAGCAAATGGCTGCGACCTCGGGTTGCGCTCGACATGCGGATTAGCCCTGCAACAATTTGGCAGCGTGCATGGCGTGGTAGGTCAATATTCCCCGACAACCCGCGCGCTTGAATGCCATCAGGGTTTCAAGGACCAAGGCGTCGCGATCTCCCGCGCCAGCCGCAACAGCTGCCTCGATCATCGCATATTCGCCTGAAACCTGATAGGCAAAGACAGGAATATCAAAACGTTCTTTTGCTGACCGTATAATGTCGAGATAGGGCAGGCCTGGCTTCACCATTATGCTGTCAGCACCTTCGGCTATATCCATGCCAATTTCTCGCAGTGCTTCGGTCGCATTTGCGGGATCCATCTGGTAGCCCTTCTTGTCACCCTTGAGCAGTCCCCTGGACCCAACCGCGTCACGAAACGGGCCATAAAATGCACTGGCATATTTTGCGGCGTAGGACATGATCTGGACATGGCTGTGGCCATTCATCTCTAGCGCCTTGCGGATCGCCCCGATGCGGCCATCCATCATGTCGCTGGGTGCGATTATGTCGGCGCCGGCCTCAGCCTGGTTGATGGCCTGGTCAACGAGTACTGCCACGGTCTCGTCGTTGAGTACGTAACCTTGTGCATCGATGAGACCATCCTGGCCATGAGCAGTGTAGGGGTCGAGGGCAACATCGGTCAGCACACCAATTGCATCGCCATGAGCGGACTTGATCGCGCGAATGGCGCGGCACATCAAATTGTCAGGATTGTAGGCTTCCTCGGCCATGTCACTGCGTCGGTCAGCCTGTGTATTGGGAAATAAGGCGACACAGGGAATCCCCGCCGCGATCGCTTCTGCAACGCGCGCAACAATCTGGTCGACCGACCATCTCGAGACACCGGGCAGCGTCGCAATAGGGTGTTCTATGTTCTCGCCTTCTGTGACAAACAATGGCCAGATGAGATCGGATGATGTCAGCACATTTTCCCGCACCATGGCGCGGCTCCATTCAGTGGCGCGTGTACGGCGAAGACGGGTGTTGGGAAAATTTTCGGAAATACTCATCGCATGTGCTTAGCCGAGCGTTCCGGCATGCTCAATCAGCGATTTCACCAATCAGCTTTGGCCGGATGACGTGTTTATTCGCTGTGTGAGGCGGTCGATTTCACGCTTTGGTTCCTCAGTGAGGTTCCCGGACGGTTTCATCGGCGCAAGTGCTGCACCTGCCTTGACCGATTTCAAGCGGTTCAACCGCCCTTTGAATTGGGTTAAATCGGCTCCAGCCAGTTGCGCGCGTTGAGTGAACTTGACTGACATTGGATTGACAGCACGACCACCGCGGTAAAGTTCATAATGGAGGTGAGGTCCGGTCGATAGGCCGGTGGATCCTACGTAACCGATGATCTGTCCTCGACGAACCCGGTTGCCTGCGCCAGCCGCGATCCTGCTCATATGACCATAACCCGACGCGAGACCACCACCATGGTTGATCTGGACGAAATTTCCGTAACCGCCCTTGCGTCCTGAATAAGCAACCACACCGTCTGTAACTGCGTAAATTGGGGTGCCGTAGCTCGCCTTGAAATCCAGGCCGCTGTGCATGCGACGATATCCAAGAATAGGGTGCCTGCGCGAGCCAAATCCTGATGTGACAGGGCCATTGACCGGGCGACTGAGTGCCCCCTTGGACTCCCCAACGCCTGATGCCTCGAACCATTGAGTCGTATCGCCCATAGTCCATTTCAGCATCTGGATGGTCGATTTGCCCTCCCGGTCCATCCCAGCGTAGAGCAGGTCACCGACTTTCACCTCACCCGTTTCGGCGCGCTTATAGTCGATGATTATGTCAAATTCATCGGTCGGACGGACCGCAGCAAGCGAAGTTCTGCCTGCGATTACCTTCAGATATGCTTGTATGGCGCTCGCAGGCGCACCTGCGGCCCGGGCAGAACGGTAAAGGCTCTGTCCAACGATGCCACGAATTCGAAGGGGAGTTTCATCAACATGAATGGGCATGCGGCTGAGCCTGAGGGCACCGCTTTGGCGATTCACAGCGAGGTTGAGATCGAAACGGGCGCGAAATGCGATGGCTTCCAATGGCCTGGCCTGATTTTTCGACGTGCGCTGGCCAAGGGTAATTTCGATCGGTGTGCCCGGTTCAATTGCAGAGAGCGATGTCACGCCGGCAACCATCGATGTAACATTGTCGACATCACCGCGACCCACTCCTGCGCGTTGAAGTACGCGCGCAAAGCTATCGCCGCGCCCCAGCGTGGCAGTCAGTTCAATTCTTGGACGTTCGGGGCTTCCAGCGAGCGCAACGACGGCATCAGTTGCAGCCATGCGCCGACCGCTATCGCTACCATATGCGATAGGCATTATCATTTGCGCACGCGCTTCTTCGAACTCACTTTCAGTCAGGATTGGCAACTGTGCGCCATAAACTGGTCCAAAGTCGGGAAGCAGCGCAAGCGCCAGCACGCTCAATGCCGTCAATGTCCCCAGTCCTCGAAACCAACGGGCCGATCCAACATCTTCGCCAAGGTCGGGTACAAGATCGAGTTCAGCAAGCCTGTCACGCCAGTTGCGCTGTACTGTTTGGCGCATGGGCGACACCATCGCGTCTGCCAAGGCAACGCTCCCACCCATTCCAGTACTGGCAAAGCCCATATCTTTGCCTTCAAACATCAACGACCCCTGTCCTCATCCACCCGGACGGAATTTATCTGCCCTCTTCACTGTGACGGCATATGGTTAATGTCAATTTAAGACGAAGAGCCAAGGTCACTACGTGCGCCAAGATGTGTATATTCGCAGACAAGCGCAGGAAAGGGTTTAGCGACAATAGGTGGATTGATTTAATTGCTTCATTAAATTCGGTGCAGTGCTATTGTTAAATGCCTATTGGAGGACGGTCATGAAGCACGAGCGACTTGAATTTTTTTATGACCTTTCAAGCCCATGGACCTATCTCGCATTTACCAATCTGTTGGAGATCGCAAATCGCACGGGGGAAAATGTGTGGTTACGCCCCGTCTTGGTTGGCGGCATCTTCAATTCGGTTAATCAATCTGTCTATACAGCTCGCGAGGCGCCGGAGAATCGCAAGCTCAAACACAGCTGGCATGTGTTGCGGGAATGGGCGGTCCTTGCAGGGGTCGAAATGAACTTTCCAAGCAAGTTCCACCCCGCCAAGAGCGTCAACGCGATGCGGATGGCATGCACCTTGGCTGACGATATGCCCGCGTTGATCGCATTTAGCAGAGCTGCATTTCAAAGCTATTTTGGCGCCCAGCAAGATCTTGACAGTCTCGATGTTCTTGTTGCTGTTGCGAACAGCATCGGGCTCGACGGTGGTGCGATGCGCACTTTGGCGCAGACTGACCGGGTTAAAGCACTGCTTCGAAGCAATACCGATGAAGTCATCGCGCGAGGTGGCTATGGGTCACCAACGATATTCGTCGATGGGGTCCACATGTATTTTGGAAATGACCAACTGCCGCTGGTCGAACATGCATTGAAGGGAAGCGTGTCATGAATGACCGGGTAAGCATTACCGTAAAATCACATGTGGCTGACGTGCGTTTGACAAGGGGCGACAAGCTCAATGCCCTCGATCCAAGCATGTTCGAGGGGATTATCGAAGCCGGTGAACGGCTGGCCGCAATGCAAGATGTGCGTGCCGTTGTCTTGTCAGGTGAGGGGCGTGGCTTTTGCGCTGGACTGGACATGGCCAGCATGACTGCTGCCGGCTCTTCATCGACTTCTGCCAGCGCGGATAGGCTCACGACCCGGACCCATGGCAATTGCAACGATTTTCAACAGGTTTCGATGCTCTGGCGCAAGCTTCCGATGCCCGTGATAGCAGCAGTTCACGGCGTCTGCTTTGGCGGAGGTCTGCAGATTGCAAGCGGCGCGGACATGAGAATCGTTGCACCAACTGCGCGCATGGCGGTCATGGAAATGAAATGGGGATTAATACCCGACATGGGTGGATATGCCTTGTGGCGCGGTTTGGTCCGCGAAGATTTGCTGCGCGAGTTGACCTATACCAATAGGGAGTTTTCAGGCACCGAGGCGCTCGAACTTGGGTTTGCGTCTTGCCTGGATGAAAATCCCCATGAGCGCGCTATGGAGATGGCGCTCCAAATTGCCAATCGAAATCCCGAGGCAGTTCGGGAGTCGAAGGCATTGTTCAACGAATTTTACGACATGGACGAAACGGCAATTCTGATGGCTGAAAGCGTGCGGCAGGCGCGTGTTATGCGCACACCCAACCAGATCGAGGCCGTTATGGCGCAAATGCAAAAAAGAAGTGCGATCTTTACTGATTGAGGTGCGCTGAAATTTTGCAGCGCTGGATGATCTATCGAAGTGATTCTGCTCGAACAGGGCAGCTATGATTTCATTCCGGGGGCGCCAGCAGGGCGCGCAACCCTGCGCGCACATCTGGTCGAAGCGCTTTTGACGTATTGTCTGTCCGGTAAACTACCACTGTGTCACAAGTGGCAATGCAATTGTCGTTCTGAAACATCGCTTGAATGATTAGCCAGCTTGAATTTCCAATATGGCCGATACCGGATCCAATGATCACGTCGTCGGGGAAATTGCCTTCCTGCAGGTAATTGATACTCACATTTGCAACCATCGTTCGTTCGTTTGCCGGCCTGTCTTTCCAGGGCGTGATTGCCTGGCTCAGACGGACGCGGGCAGTCTCGAACAAGGCTGCAAAGGCAACGTTGTTGAGATGCCCGTTAATGTCCATGTCCTGAAAACGGGTATTGGCGGTCATCGAAATCGGGTAGCTTTCCAGATTCAAGCGCCAGATTTCGGGTTTTGCCACTTCTTACAGACCCCGTCCGATTAGTTCCTTCATGATTTCATTGGTTCCGCCGAAAATGCGCGTGACGCGGGCAGCACGCCACATACGTGCGATCGGGTATTCATTCATATACCCAGCACCGCCATGAAGCTGAAGGCATGCATCAACCACTTCCCATTGCAGGTCAGTGTGCCACAATTTTGCCGCCGCACCTTCTTCGGCAGTCAGCTCCTTTTTATAGTGTCGATTGAGTGCCCAGTCGAGATGTGCCCACCCGACCTGGATCTTGGCCTTGATATCGGCAAGTACGAATCTCGTGTTCTGGAAATCGAGTAAAGGTTTGCCGAACACGATCCGGTCCCGGGCGAAAGCCACGGTTTCGTCGAACGCTTTTTGCGTGCTGGCCATTGCAGATACGGCAATGGACAGGCGTTCCTGGGGAAGCTCGCTCATGAGGTATATAAAGCCCTTGCCTTCCTCACCGAGGCAATTCGTCATCGGAACGCGGACATCTTCAAAGAACAACTCGGAGGTATCTGCTTCATCCATTCCAATTTTGTCGAGGTTGCGGCCGCGCTTGAAACCCTCGCGGTCCGCTTCGACCAAGACGATCGACATGCCCTTCCAGGCAGGCTGGATCTCGGTGTCGGTCTTTACGCACACCAGGATCAGATCCGCGTTTTGTCCGTTGGTAATATAGGTCTTGCTGCCGTTGATGACATAGTGATTGCCATCCTTGCGTGCGGTTGTCTTCATGCCTTGGAGATCAGAGCCGGTTCCCGGTTCGGTCATGGCGATCGCGGTGATGACTTCACCCGATATCATCTTGGGAAGCCAGTGCTTCTTCTGCTCTTCGCTGCCATAGCTTGTGATATAACTGACCACGATGTCGGATTGCAGGGAAAAACCAGTAGCGGCTCCGCCGTAATAAGCCGATTCCTCGTCGACAATCGCATTATACCCAAAATCGAGGCCGAGCCCGCCATATTCGACTGGAACTGTCGGGCACAACATCCCAACTTCGCCTGCCTTTGGCCAGATCGCCTTGTCAATGATACCATCTTCTTGCCACTGCTTGGCATATGGTGCGACTTCCTTCAGCAGAAACTGGCGGACGGATTGACGAAATGCTTCATGGTCTTCGTTGTACGCGCTGCGCGGGATCGTATCCAAGGACATGGCTTCTCTCCAAATTTGATGAATGCTGCGCTCCAAAGACAACAAGTTTACGCGAGCGTCAAGCCAAATTTAATCGTTCAATTAAGTTGGTTCTCCCGCCTGCCTGGCACGCTCCACGATGGTTCGTTCGGCCGCCGGAACAAGCCTGTAAGCAGCAACGAGTAATGCAATGGCTATGGGTGCCACTCCTATAAGCGACAATATTCCAGCGCGCAGGTCACCCGATGCCTTGCCGTCTACGATCGTGCCGGCGAGATCGGAAATCTGTCCAACCATATAGGGTCCAAAAGACAACCCGATCAACGTCGTTCCGAGAAAGAACGCGGCAGTGGCAGTGCCGCGCATTCGCGGCAGCACGAGGTCCTGCGTTGTGGCTGCCGCCGCGCCGAGTGCCGTGGCCCCGAACATGCCTGCGGCGAAGTTCATGACATAAAATAACGAGATATTACTGGTTGTATACCCAATCCAGATCGGGATGACCGGTGCCAGCACGCCGAACATGATCATCAATATCCGTCCAGCGGGGTTTCTTGCTCGCCATGCATCCGCCATGCGACCACCGATGATCACCCCCAAGAACCCGCTGAGCGCGCCATTGGCACCCAGTACAAAGGCGAGTTCCTGCTTTGGCAGGCCCAGCACTGTCTCTGCATAAGGTGCAGACCAGAACGCGAGCGCGTAGGCGACTAGCGAGACCAATCCATAACCCAACGTCGTGCAGATGAATGCAGGCGTGCCCCAGATGAGCCGAAAGGTGGCCGGATCGCGCGCGCGCAGCGCCGAAGCCCAAGAAAATACCGCGTAATAGCCCATGCCAACGGCGGACCATTGCGGGAAGTTGCCGGTCAAGTGGATCATCCAAACAGCAAAGGCGGCAATCCCGGCCCCCGTCAGCAAATTGATGACAAGCGCGCCGATACCTCTCTGCCATGCGCCAAATATTGTAAAAGGGGGAACAATCATCGACAGATCACTTGCGAAAGCACGAAACGGGTGGGGCGAACTGGGTGTCGAAATGCCCTCCATTGCACCGCGTGCTGGCTCGCGAAGCGTGGACACCCACAACGCGACCAAAAGTCCCGGGAAACCCACGGCTAGAAAGGCAGCTTGCCAACCCACCAAACCCAATGGCCCGCCAGCGGGGTAAGTATCGTTCCAAGCCTTTACAATCAGGGCGCCAATGAAAAGTGAGACGCCCCCGCCGATATAAAGCCCTGACGAATAGATGGCCAGCGCCGTGGCTCGTTGACGCTTGGGAAAATAATCCGATATCAAGGAGTATGCGGTGGGGCTTGCGGTGGCTTCGCCAACGCCAACCCCCATACGCGCGCCGGTCAGCTCTAGCTGGTTTCGAGAAAACCCAGACAGGGCGGTCATGACTGACCAAAGTGCAAGTCCTATCGACAGCAACTTCACTCTGCTCCAATTGTCTGCCAGGCGCCCCAGCGGTATTCCGAACAGGGCATAGAAAACGGCAAAGGCCGCGCCACCTAGAAAGCCCATGTCAGCGTCTGTCAAACCCAGGTCTGCCTTGACATCCACGGCCAGGATGCTCAGCACCTGGCGGTCAATGAAGTTGAGGATATAGACGACCACAAGGACACTGAGCACATACCAGCTGTATCCATTGGCCTTGGGGAGGGACGCAATTTCCCCTTCGGTACCAGCGATGGCCGTTCCGCCGTTAACCGCATCGCTCACACCCGTCTCCCATTTTCGTTGTTGTCGTCTTGTGGAGACATGGCTAGCAGAACAGGATGCAGGCGCAACCTGAATTACCTTTCAACTTTGTGATATGATTATGAAACCCAGCAACAGTCAACGGTCGCTCAAAGTGCTATTCGTCTGCCTGGGCAACATCTGCCGTTCGCCTTTGGCAGAAGCGGCGCTGCGCGATATTGCAGCTCGCAGGAAGCTTTCGATAATGGTCGATTCTGCCGGAACGGGTAACTGGCATGAAGGAAATGCACCAGATTCTCGGGCGTGCGATGTGGCGATGCGGTTAGGCGGACTTGATATTAGCATGCTGCGCGCTCGCCAACTGTCGATCAAAGATTTTGACCGTTTTGACCATATAATTGCAATGGATGACAGCACGCTGGCGCATGTGCTGGCAATGATGCCCATTGGATCGGCTGCACAGACC
>JBATDO010000144.1:0-2082 GCA_049663505.1 Sphingorhabdus sp. | reverse complement strand
GCTGACGGTGTAAGCGCTCTTGGCCTGGCTCACTATACCCAAACCGTGCTCCAGGGTGCTTTCATCATGGCCAAGGCAAAGAGAGACCCAGCGATTGCCCGTGACAGCGTAAACCATCTCAAGCGATATGCGTTAATGCTGTTCGGCAAGGCGTCTTACGAAAGGATGGAGCCTTGAGCGATACGCTGCCAATTTCCTCCGACCTGGCGGACCAAGTCATCCTCAAAAGCGCCAGTTCCGCGCCGGGTCAGGAAAACCGACCTGGTGACCGTGCGGCTCGATTCTGCCACGCCTATTGCACGGCGCACGAAAATACAGGCTTCATGCTCGGCACTCGACGCCCAGGCAGTTTTCCTAGAACATGTCGGACAGACATGAACAATCATAGTGATTTGGAGGTAATGACATAGAGGGGAGATAATCATGACTTATATTGATGCTTTCCTTGTGGCCGTCCCAAGCGCCAACAAGGAAGAATACCGCACCCATGCAAACAGCGCGTTCCCGATATTCAGGACACTGGGCGCAACGCGACTCGTGGAATGCTGGGGTGACGATGTACCGGATGGCAAGGTGACTGATTTTCGTCGTGCCGTTAAGGCGAGGGACGATGAAAACGTTGTATTCTCTTGGATCGAATATCCCGACAAGAAGACCCGCAATGCAGCAAATGCCAGGATGCGGGATGATCCAACAGCAATGGCAGGCCTGGATGAAATGCCATTTGATGGCAAGCGGATGATTTTTTCAGGATTTACACCGATATTGGAGGCAGGATCGGACGCTGGAATGGGCTATTTGGACGGCTTCGTGATCCCAGTACCCTTAAAGTTGCAAGCGGCTTACCAGCAAGTGGCCGAGGCTTCAGCGCCGGTCTTCCAGGACCACGGGGCGTTGGCCGTCGTTGAAACATGGGGCGAAGACCTGATACGCGGCGAGATGACCGACTTTTACAACGCAGTCGACGCAAGAGACGATGAGACCGTAGTTTTTTCATGGATTGCCTGGCCGTCCAAGGTTGTCCGCGACAAAGGCAATGCAGATGCATTCGAAGACAAGCGGTTCCAGCCAGGTTCGGGGCCAGACATGCCAGGCGACATGACAATGCCTTTTGACGGCAAGCGCATGATCCTGGGCGGTTTTGTACCGATTGTGGACCTGCGTTGAGACATTAGGTTTCCGTGAACTAAAGATTCACGGCAGGGATATCCAGCGGGTTCTTGGAGGAGGAAGCACGAATGGAAAACAGACATGGCGACTTCATCTGGTATGAATTGATGACCACAGATGCAGACGGTGCAAGCGCATTTTATTCTGCTGTCATAGGCTGGGACATCGAACCAAGATCGACCACTTCCATCGACTATCGCATGATCAGCGCGCCCGAGGGGCCCGTAGCAGGGCTACTGCCGCTTACGAGCGCGATGCTCGATAGTGGGGCCAGATCCTGCTGGACTGGGTATATTGCCGTCGACGACGTCGATGAGAATTGCCATGCAATCATGAAAGCAGGCGGGAAAATCCTGATGGAGCCCTGGAATATTGCAGGGACCGGTCGCCTCGCCTTTGCTTGCGACCCCCAGGGAGCGGCATTCTACACCATGAAACCGGTGTCACAGGCGGACAGGAGCGCTGAAAAAATCGAGAGCTTTGCTGCAACAACGCCGATCATTGGCCACTGTGCATGGAACGAGCTTGCTACCACGGACCCGCAAGCCGCGAAGACATTTTATGGTGGTCTTTTTGGTTGGGTGCAAAATGGCGACATGGACATGGGGCCACTGGGAAAATATGAATTTTTGCAAGTGGGTGATGAGCGAGGCATAATGCTTGGTGCGGTAATGCCCAAGATGCCCGAGATGCCAGTGCCAATGTGGACATATTATTTCCGTGTAGCTGATATCGACAAGGCGGTGACAACTGCAAGGTCCATGGGTGGAAGGATCATCCAGGATCCAACCGAGATCCCCGGCGGCTATTTCAGCATGGTCGGCAGCGATCCGCAGGGTGCCCCATTTGCGCTTGTCGGTGCTCGGCAATAACAAGAGAAAAAAAGGAGAAGAGAAATGGAGAACCCCACAC
>JBATDO010000143.1:0-2012 GCA_049663505.1 Sphingorhabdus sp. | reverse complement strand
CCTTGCGGGGCAAGTTCTAGCTCCACGCGTGATGGAATAGAAAAAAAGGGGCCCGCAGCAATGCGGGGCCCCTTTTTTGTCTAAGCAAACTAGATCCCCAATCTTGGATCGACCGGGCACGTGAAATTATCATGCCTGTACGCTGACCAATCCACGCAGCTGTAAGCCCAAACGATATTTTGGGATTTCCCGGTTCAGGCCCTGCAGCAGTTCACGATGAGTGACCAAAGCCCACACCCAGGAACCCCGGCATAGGCCCGTTCCAGCCATCATCAGATGAGCTGTCATCCACTACTTGCTTGGGCGCTGGCTTTTCGCGCACCGGCTTTTCGCGGGTCGGTTTCACTTCCGATACCGGGCTGTCCGGCGATGGTTCTGCTGAACGGCTCGATTTCGCAGGTGTCTTGCGCGCACGTTTTGCAGGAGCTTCCTTTTCCAGACCGGGCTGTTCTGGTGCCGGTGCATCGATCTTGCCCAATCGCTCGATCTTGTTCCCGATGAGCTTCTCGATGCTTTCTATCGCTTCCTCATCGGCCTTGGTTACAAAGGTGAATGCCTTGCCTTTTGCACCAGCGCGCCCCGTTCGTCCGATGCGGTGAATATAGTCATCCGGATGCCACGGCGCATCGAAGTTAAACACATGGCTTACACCCTTGACGTCGAGTCCGCGCGCTGCAACGTCAGACGCTACGAGCAGGTCGATGTCGCCGTTCTTGAACGCTTCCAATTGCTTCTGGCGCGACGCCTGGTCAATGTCTCCGTGGATTTCGCCCGAACGCAACCCGTAACGCTGTAAGCTGGTGTTAAGCTCGCGCACCGTCGTCTTCCGATTGCAAAAGATGATTGCGTTCGAAACCTTTTCGCTCCGGATAAGATCGCGCAGCACTTCGCGCTTTTTGGCCGGCGCGACATTCACAAGGAACTGCTCGATATTTGTGTTTGCTGTAGCGGGCCGTGTCACCTCGATATATTTGGGATTCGACAGGAACTTGTCAGCCAGCTTCTTGATAGGCGGAGGCATCGTGGCTGAGAACAGCAATGTCTGACGTGTCGCTGGAAGCTTGGTGCAGATATGCTCGATATCGGGAATAAAACCCATGTCGAGCATCCGATCGGCCTCGTCAATGACCAGCATTTCACAGCCCGTGAGCAGAATCTTGCCGCGCTCAAACAAGTCCATCAGGCGGCCCGGAGTTGCAATCAGGACGTCTACACCCTTTTCAAGCGCCTTGACTTGGTCACCCATCTGGACGCCACCTATCAGCAGCGCCATCGAAAGCTTGTGATATTTGCCGTATTTCTCGAAATTCTCGGCTACCTGAGCCGCCAGCTCGCGCGTGGGTTCAAGGATGAGGCTGCGTGGCATGCGCGCCCTTGCACGCCCATTGGCGAGCACGTCGATCATTGGGAGCACGAAACTTGCCGTCTTGCCTGTCCCGGTTTGGGCAATCGCGATGATGTCGCGCATCATCTGCACTTGCGGGATTGCGGCTGCCTGTATCGGGGTTGGCTCGTCATAGCCAGCCTCGGTTACGGCTCTCAATAGTTCATCAGACAGGCCGATATCGGCAAAACGCATAGATTGTTTCCGGAAATTAAATACGCATGGCGGTCGGAAGCCGACCCCAAGCTCGTTGGCCCTTTGGCCCTGCGGCGGCCAAATGTCAAGGAAATTGGCGGCTTATCGCGGGATCAACAAACGAAATTTGTCTATTTCGCATTTGGCGCCCGTACGCGCATGGAGCAGGTCACGGTCGACGCACAACTTGCCGTCATAAGGGCGTTCGAGATAGGCGCCCGCATAGAATTCGCGTGCCAGGCATCCATCGCCCAAATAGGCCCGGATGAGGACGCCGTCGCGGGTCATGATTTCGAGGCTTTCCTTGGTGCCTGGACGCGAACCGGCAAGCTTGTCTATCCACAGACACTTCCCGATCTTCTGTTCCTTGTACTTCACAGCTACTACCTTCCCCTGCTTTTGCGCACCTACATTGCTGGGCATGACAAGCTGG
>JBATDO010000142.1:0-3441 GCA_049663505.1 Sphingorhabdus sp. | reverse complement strand
GTATCGCTCATGCCAAACTCCCCGATAATCTACACATATTGTCACATGCTGTAGGCGGCTTCAACTCCCATCAGTTTCAGCCCATTGCGGATAACTTGCCCGATATTGGCGGCCAAGAAAAGCCTTGCGCCGGTGGTTTGAGGGTCATGTGCCAATATGAAGCGCTTGTCAGGGCGGTCATTACCAACATTCCAATATGCATGGAAGGCCCCTGCCAAGTCTCCGAGATAGAAAGCAATGCGATGCGGCTCGCCGGACTTGGCTGCAGCTTCCACAATTCGAGGAAAGTTCGCGGCTTCGCGGATCAGGGCAATTTCCTCGTCGCCAAGCAAGTTTAACTGGGTCCCGTCAATTCCTAGTCCCGCCTCTTCTCCCTTGCGCAGAGTCGATGCGATCCTGGCATGGGCATATTGCACGTAAAAAACGGGATTGTCCTTCGATGCCTCGACTACCTTTGCAAAGTCAAAGTCCATTTGCGCATCAGATTTGCGCGTCAGCATTGTAAAACGCACCACATCCTTTCCGACTTCGTCTACCATCTCGGCAAGCGTAACGAAACTGCCCGACCTCTTGGACATCTTCACAGGTTCACCCCCGCGCAGCAATTTGACCATCTGCACCAGCTTGACGTCAAATTCGACCTTGCCCTCAGTGAGCGCGTTTACCGCCGCCTTGATACGCTTGACCGTACCGGCATGATCTGCACCCCAGATATTGATCATCGCATCCACGTTCTGGCTCTTTTGGAAGTGATAAGCGAGGTCGGCGCCGAAATATGTCCAGCTGCCATCAGATTTTTTGATTGGCCGATCCTGGTCATCGCCAAATTGGGTGGAGCGAAACAGCGGTAGCGTTACGGGTTCCCAATCTTCGATTTCTTTGCCCTTGGGTTTTTCAAGTTGACCGTCATATACAAGGCCGCGCTTACGCAACTCCTTTTCAGCTGCTTCTGCCTTACCAGCCAAATGCAGTTCTGCCTCAGATGAAAACAAGTCATGGTGAATGCCGAGCAGCGCCAGGTCGGCCTTTATCATTTCCATCATGTCAGAAACTGCAGCTGTTCGGAACAGGGCCAGCCAATCGTCTTCAGGCGCGTTGACAAACCTGTCCCCGAACTCTTTGGCGAGACGCTCACCGACGGGCACAAGATATTCTCCGGGGTAAAGCCCGTCAGGTATCTCGCCGATATCTAGTCCCATCGCGGCGAGATAGCGCAGATGCACAGAGCGCGCCAAGATATCCACCTGCCCCCCGGCATCGTTTATATAATATTCCCGGATCACCTTGTAGCCTGCAAATTCGAGCAAGGTCGCCAGCGCGTCACCAACCACTGCACCCCTGCAATGCCCCATGTGCATCGGACCTGTTGGATTGGCAGATACATATTCGACATTGACGGTACGACCATCTCCAAGATGCGAACGTCCGTAATCATCGCCTTGCTGCGCCATATCGCGCAGTTCGCCAAGCCATGCAGCAGGATCCAGGCGCAAATTGAGGAACCCGGGACCGGCAACTTCGACGGCAGTCACGCCTTCGATCTTTACCAGCTCTTCAGTCAAGGCATCAGCAAGCGCACGAGGATTGGTCGCAGCGCCCTTCGCTAACACCATTGCAGCATTTGTAGACAAGTCTCCATGCGATGCATCGCGCGGTGGCTCTACGGTAACATTCGTCCGGTCGAGCAACGCTGGGAGCAAGCCACGAGAGACTAGGCGGTCCAGCGCATGATCAACATGCACTGAGAAGCGAGTAAACAAGGTCACAACAAAATCCTGAATGAGGTTATACCAACGCTCTAGCTGAGCCCGGGCAAAAGAAAAAGGGGCGGATCAGCCTAAGGTCACAATGCCAGCACGTGTCATGACCACGTCGACCACTCCATCTGGAGTATTCAACAAGAGCCGGCGGTCCACAATCCGAAAGTTCACGTGCAATCTGCCACTTGGCACTTCGAGTATTCGACCCCGGATCCCGAAGGGCTGTTTCAACTCAAGCTCTCCGTTAAAGGGTTTCTTGAAATATGTGATCAATACGCCTTCGCCGGTAAATTCAACGATATCCCCAATCGCAAGCTCGGCCACGCCATGCACGAATTTGACTTTCCACTTGCCAATAATTTCGTCGCGGGGAGGCGGGGTCGCACCGGCGACCTGCGGCATCAACGAGCAATGGAGTGCGCACACAACGACAAGAACAACCCAAGCCCGGGCAAAATCTGCTCTCTTTATCAACGAGTCACGTTGTACCGAAGCTGATCTTCGGTCAGCTGGAACCCGATGAGCATTTCGAAGCTCGATCGGACAACAGCGGCACGAACTTCAGGATCTGCCATGGGATCGAGTGCTGCATCGGCATCGCCAGGCTTACGCTTTTTGGTGATTTTGGCGATAATGTCAGCAGGCAGGCGGGCCGATGCACCGTCTACGTAGCTGGACGCTTGACCGCTTGCGTTCGCACGCTGCTGGCCATCAGCAAACTGCAATGTCACTTGACCAACGCGCTTTGCCACAACCGCGCTTCCACCCTGCACCACCGTTGTAAAATAAGGCAGCGTTACGGTCCGGGCGCCTCGCGCATCTGTGCGTCGCGCCTGCACTTCAAAGCTTGCTTGCGAAAATATCTTTTCGCCCCCTTCGCTGCAGGTCGGGCGAATATTGGTAATATTTGCGACGACGTCAATGGCGTCGGCATCCTGACTGCCAGTCGGATTAAACAAGGTGATATCACCTGTGCCGTCAGGTATCGCTACAACTGGGCACCCAGACCGGGTTACATTTACGCCGACACCAGCACCCAGGTCCAACGCTCCTTCGTTGCTGCAACCAGTAACAGCAGTTGCGATGAACGTGATTGCCAGGACTTTGACCGCGAATTTCATAAAGGATGGTCCCCAAGGAGTGTAATTCTGTGTCGCAGATGCGAATACCAACCGGTCCTTATCCCTGCGGTGCGTGACACGCAACAGGGGAAAGGTCTTGGCGAGAGCCGCGACATTACCTAAAGGACATTGCCGATGACTGAACAACTTTTACCCAAGCGGCCGCTAAGGCTGCTCTTGGCTGCTCCGCGCGGTTTTTGTGCAGGCGTAGATCGTGCGATCAAGATAGTCGAGCTAGCGCTCGAACAACACGGCGCACCAGTCTATGTCCGGCATGAAATCGTCCATAATCGCTTCGTGGTTGACAGCCTGAAAGCCAAAGGTGCCGTTTTTGTAGAAGAATTGGACGAGGTCCCGGATGGCGGCCAGGTCGTGTTTTCAGCCCATGGCGTCCCCAAATCAGTCCCTGCAAATGCTCAGGCCCGCGGCTTGGCATATCTGGACGCGACTTGCCCACTGGTTTCAAAGGTCCACAAGCAAGCCGAACGCCAGGTCGATGTCGGTCGACATATTATTTTTATTGGCCATGCAGGACACCCCGAAGTCGTTGGTACATTTGG
>JBATDO010000141.1:0-12311 GCA_049663505.1 Sphingorhabdus sp. | reverse complement strand
CCATCGGGGGGTAGGACGAGGCGATGATCGTTTCATCGTTTTCGCCCCATACATCTTCGCTGGCGCGCGGATCCATCAGGCCGAATTCCCAGTTATGCACGCCCAGAATCATCATGATCCATGCACTTGCACAACATCCGCGGCCAAGTTCACCAAGAACGCGCATGAACACGATCGGATTCATTTCCCAGCCGCCATAGGCCTTGGGTTGCAATATGCGGAAAAACCCGGCGTCCTTGAACATCTGGACGACATCTTCGGGAACCTTCCGCGCCTTCTCGATCTCGTCGGCACGGGCACGCAAAGCGGGAACCATGGCGGCGGCGCGCGCAACCAATTCTTCGCTTGTCGGTACGGTGGCCGGATTTTGCACAAAGGGGCGTTCTATCGTTGCGGTCTGCATGGCCGGATTTCCTCTCCTGAAATTGAACTAATGGGTTTGGCGTTCGGCAATGAACGCGCCGTCAAAATAGATCAGCGGGTCGCCGCCGGGTTCGCGCAGCAGCACGCCCAGTACGTCGCAGATAAAAATATCGTGTGTGCTGGCCTCGATGCTCTCGCTGACGAGACAGTCGAAACTGGCAAGCGCATTGGCGAGCAGCGGCGCGCCCGAGGTTGTGGTTAGCCAGTTTCCTTCCGCGAATTTCTCTTCAGGCCGGACACCACCGGCAAAGCGCTGCGCCATGTCGAGGCCATCCGCACCCAACACGTTGACGCCCAAGATCCGCGATTGCGAAATAATCCCGTGCGCCCAGGTCGAACGGTTGATGCACACCAGCAAGCGGGCTGGATCGGCGGTTACCGAGGCGACGGCCGTCGCCGTCATCCCCGTCCAGCCTTCGCGGCCCTGACCCGGAGCGACCGAAGTGATAATCGTGCACGCGCCCGCCAGCCGCCGCATCCCTTGCCGGAACAGGTCGGGCGTTTGCTGCACCGCCGGTGCCGAACCAGCGCCTGGAGCAAGAGCGACGGCGAGATTGCCTGACATGTCAGTTGACCATCGCCATATTACGGGCATGGCCCCAGTCCGACATGACGTCGTACAGCTCAGGCTTCCAGTTCGCCTCATCAATCACAATCCCGCCATAACCCAATTCGATGCCAAAGCCCGATGGCGTGCGCATGTAGAAGCTGAACATCTGGTCATTGGGATGGTGGCCGAGTTCGAGCACGATCGGCACGCCCGCCTTTTTTGCGCGTTCATAGGCAAATCCGACATCGTTCATGTCCCGATATTCGAGCATCAGATGGTTGAGTCGCTTCGGTGAGGGGAAGGTGCCCGTTGCCAGAGAGTGGTGGCGACCAGTTGCGCTGTGGAAGAAGGTCGCGTCAGCAAAAATGCCCGGGGCCATTTCCTGCCGGATGCGGTCGCTGTAGCGCAGGCCGAGGACCTCGGTGTACCAACGCACGCCTTCTTCATAATTTTTCGAAACCGGAAGAATATGGCCGATGCCAAGATCGCCGGTCATGAAGCCTGGGCCGCGGAGAACGGCGGAAAGCGCGCCACCATCACCCTGCAAACCTGTGCGGCCCGCAAAAAATTCGTGGGCAAAGCCGTTCGGATCGGCGAGGCTGAACAGGCGGTTGACATGTCGCTTGGCAGCCAGATCGGCGCTCTCTTCGCGCACATCCTGGCCTTTCGTCCGCAATGCCGCGACAAAATCGTCAAGGTCCGCATCGGAAACAAGGTCCCAGCCTGCATGCGTCAGATCATCATCGGGACCCTGTTCGATCAGCAGCCGCCAGGGATGATCGTCCATCCGCAGGCCCAAGCTTCCGTCGCCGGCTTCTGCCGATCCCAGGCCGATGATGCCGGTAGCGTAGTCGCGCCAGGCGCCAAGATCGCTTGCCGCAATGACAACATAGGCAAGGTTTTGCAGTTCGGACATTCATCGCTCTCCACCCGCTGTTTGAGTCGCGGTTTCCTGCGAGCTTGGTAGCGCAGTGATATCTATTGCTTGAAACGATATATTTGGATACGCACTATTGCCATTATCGATTACGCGAGGACGAGAGCAATGCAGCTTCGGGATTTTGACGTGAACCTGCTGATAACGATGGAGGCGATCTGGACGACGCGCAATGTTTCGAATGCCGCCAAGACATTGAACCTCGCACAATCGACCGTCAGCGCCGCGCTCAATCGACTCCGTCTGGCGCTCGATGACGAACTCTTCACCTGGTCGGGCAGCGAAATGGTGCCGACCCCGCTTGCCGAACAGATCATGCCCGATGTGGCACAATTGCTGAACGGCGTCCGCACGGTACTCACCAAATCGTTCGGCAAGGTCGAAACCGTCGAACGGCGGCTGGTAATAGCGACGGCGGATTATGTCGCGGCGCTCTTTGGCGCAAAGCTGTTCGAACGCGCGATGGCAGAGGCGCCGCAACTGTCGTTCGATTTCGTCGACATGCGCCCGCAATTCATCAACCGCTCCACCCGGCCAGATATCGATATGTTCATCATCCCGGCAAACGCTCTGCGCACAGAAGGCATGAAGAAGCAGGTTCTTTATCAGGACAGCTATGTGTGCATTGCCGCGAAGGATAATGAAGCGCTCTTTCCGGGGATGTCGTCGGACGATTTTCTGGACCTGCCGCATATCGGCTATTCGGCCATGCCCCGCGTCATCTTCAACCATGAAATGATGCTGTGGAATGATCTGGGCAAGCATAGCAATCTGCGCCTGACAATGGGAAATTACCTCATCTTCGCCCGCATCGTGTCGTCGAGCAATGCCGTCGCCATCCTGCCCAAGCGGCTTGCGGAATCGCTGACCGGCGAATGGAAACTGAAATGGATCGACATCCCGCTGCCCACCCCAGAACTGGAAATTGCCGCGATGTGGCGGCCCGATCAGGGGAAGGATATTGCGCTGACCTGGTTAAGGGAGACGCTAGCGGATATTGCTGAGGGGTGATGGTTGGGGCGAACGAACGAACTAATGTGGCGGGTCGCACCTAAGTCCAGAGTTAAGATGTCGTTCGATTGCTAAAATGAACTGTTCGGATAAGAGAATCGAATACGACATCATCATGTCCCCCAATTTGTTCTTCACCGCCGGGTAGACTCGGCTGGATCAATGCGCACCTACTCGATACGGTGTGATCGCCTAACGCAACGGGATATGGCTCCAAGAGCTGCTGGATACAAGAATGGACTCTATGTGCTCGTCACCGAGATGTTGAGGTTCTTGAAGATCATCTGGAGAAGCGTCTATTCGGACTGATCCACAATAATGCCCCCGTGGCCTTGAACAAGATAGAACGGCGCACAATTCTGACCGAAGCCGACCCCATTGCTTGGGCAATCTCGCTTTGCTCAATACGCATACGACAACCAGACGTTTTCGAATTTCTGCGAACCGAGGAAAAACAACATCACTCCGACATACTTGCAGCCCTCGACAATAAGACACTGCCAACTGGGACCCCAAAACCGAGTAGTGGTTCAATCGCCATTTCACAGGTGCCATCGACGCGGCGACGCTCAGCCCGTGGCTCCCGCGCATGATCCTTTAACACTAGCATCGTCTTTGGAGGTCTACCGATGGCAGCGATGACCAGTATGTTGATGCTAACCGTGAAGCAGTTGGCAGGTATGTAGTACCTTTTCGCTCCTTTGTTCTTTGGAACCGCAAACCATCGGGACGTGCTATGGTCGAAGATTGTGCTTAATCGCAGTTAGTCGGCAGTTAGTTACCAATTTCTATTGTAAACTGATCGACAGATTATTCCTTTAGCAAGGGAAGCAAGGCCGTGCTGCAGTGTTAGGCCTGAACGGGCTTTTCAGATCAAGAGTGCCGTTCCTCTCGCACGCTTAACCAGCCGCACACCCCCCAGCAATCCGCCCAAACACGGCGCCACTCGTCAGTCCTGCTCCGCCCGGATAGCGGTCATAATATAGCCCGCCGACCAGTTCGCCTGCTGCATAAAGCCCCTCGATCGGCCCGCCCTCTTCATTCTGCACGCGCGCTTGTTCGTCGATGGCGAGACCGCCATAGGTGAGCGTGATGCCGCAGGCTACCTGATAGGCAACGTATGGCGGCTGGCACAGCGCGCGCGCCCAGTTGCTCTTGTTGATGGCAAGGCCGCTTGTCGAGCGCGCATCCTTTACCGCCGGATTGAAGGGCGCGGCCTCATCGACCGCCGCGTTATACTGAGCCACGGTTTGCAGGAAGGCCGCCTTGTCGATCCCTTCCAGCTTTTCCGCCAGCGCCTCAAGCGTCTCCGCCTCGAAACGCGCGGCACGGGGAGTGCGGTATTCGTCGGGTAGGATCGCGACCGATTGCGCGTCGAAAACCTGCCAGCCGGTGCCGCCCGGCTGCTTCAGGATCGCTGCTCCCATTTTTGAGTAAGTGTAGTTGCGGAAGTCCGACCCTTCATCGAAGAAGCGATGGCCATCGCGGTTGACGACGATGCCCAGGGTGAAATAATTCTTCTGCTGGTTGAGCATCGAAATGTCGCCGAAATCGCCGGCCCCTGCATCGAAGAACACGCTATGGCAGCCCGACCAATTGCCATGCGAGCGCGCACCAATATCAAATGCTGCCTGGATGACATTGCCGGTATTGTACCGTGAGCCGCGTACCTTTGCGAGGTCCCACCCCTGCCCCAGATAACGCACACGCCATTCGGTGTTAGCATGATAGCCCCCGGCCGCGAGGATCACGGCGTCGGCGCAAAGCTCCTCCCCATTGACGATCACGCCGCGCACTTGATGGCGGTCGCCGAGCAGCCGCTCCACCTTGTGATCGTAGCGTATCTCCACACCCAATGCCTCCGCCTTGCGGAACAGCGCATCAACCAGCCCGACACCGCCGCCCGCCGTTTCGACCGTCAACCCACCCCAGAATATGTTGCGGCCATCGACCTTGAACGATTGGCGGCCATAGGCAGGCAGGAAGCGCACGCCCTGATCGCGCATCCACAGCAGGGTGGGCAGGCTTTGTTCGACCAATAGGTCGATCAGCAGCGGATCGGCGCGATAGCCGCTGAGTTCGCACAGATCGAGGTAGAATTTCTCCGCGTCATAGCGACCAAAATCGCTGCTTTCGCACTCGGCATCGGTCAGATCGGGGACGAGGCGGACAATATCCTCAACGCCATCATAGACCGTGCGGAAGCATCCGCCAGTAAAGGCAGAGTTACCGCCGCGTGCGCTTTCGGGGGCGCGTTCGAGCACGGTTACGCGAGCGCCCATTTCCGCAGCCGAGATAGCCGCACATAGCGCGGCATTGCCCGCACCCACCACTACAACATGCCGTTTGGCACTCATCACTATCACCTTTATCGATAGAGGCTATCAAAAATTATCGCTTTCATCGATGATGGCAATGATTTAGCCCTATCGTCAATAAAAAAGTTTTGGCTGCCTTCTGGCAGTAGTATCCGTTTGGAGAGGGACCAAACTATGAAGTCTAAGCGCCATTTCGCGGTGGTATCCGCATTGTCTGTTGCCATGTCTCTGGCCTGTGCAGGCGTCGCCCATGCTCAGCAAACAGAAGACTCCGCCGATGACGGCGAGATCATCGTCACAGCGACAAAGCGGTCGGAATCGGTCAACGACGTGCCGATGTCGATCACGGCTGCATCGGGCGAGGATCTGGCCGCTGCAGGGATCAATAGCGCCGATGATCTAGGCAAGATCGTACCCGGCTTCACCTTCACGCAGTCAGCCTACAGCACTCCGGTCTATTCGCTGCGCGGTGTTGGCTTTTACAATTATGACATCGCCTCGACCCCGACAGTGACCGTCTATCAGGATGAAGCGCCGCTGGCCTTTTCGGCGATGTCGCGCGGTGCCAGCTTCGATCTGGAGCGTGTCGAAGTACTCAAAGGTCCTCAGGGCCTGTTGTTCGGTTCGAACTCCACTGGCGGCGCAGTAAACTATATCGCCGCCCGCCCGACAGATAGTTTCGAAGCGGGGCTCGATGTCGGATATGGCCGTTTCAACGCCTGGGAACTTGGCGGCTTTGTCTCAGGCCCCCTCGGCGACGATGTTGGTATCCGCTTGGCCGCCCGCCACGAAGGCTCGGGCGAGTGGCAGCGCAGCACCACCCGCAACGATGAACTTGGAAAGCGCGACTTTACCCAAATGCGACTCCAGTTTGATATCCAAGCAAGCGAGCGGCTCACCATCAAATTGGGCGTTAGCGCATTCTGGGACAAATCCGATGGCCAAGCGGCACAGCTGATCCAGGTCAATCCGCTCGTTCCTCCGGCTGTTGATCCAGCTTTGCTAACCCTTCCTCTGGCGAGCGGTGCGCGCGCGGCAGACTGGACTGCCGCCCTCCGACCCAAGCGCGACGACAGCCAGGCACAGGCAACCGCCCGCTTCGATTATGAGATCAGCGACGCAGTGACGCTGACGTCGCTGACGTCTTATGCGGATTACCAGCAGAATGACCGGGTCGATCCGGATGCAACCCGCCTGCAGATTGCAGACACTATTGATCGCGGTTCGATCAAGGCGCTGTTCCAAGAAGTCCGTCTGTCCGGCGAATTCGGCAATGGCAGCCGCTGGATCATTGGCGGCAATTTCGAGGATAACAAGGTCAGCGAAACGCAGACCTTGACCTCGACCAGCGGTAGCGGGTTCCGCGCGTTCAACCTCTTCTTCGGCGCGCCGATCCCCGATGCCATCGACATCTCATCGACGCAAAAGTTCCGCAATCTAGCCGCATACGCCAATGTCGATTTCGCGTTCAACGAACAGATCAAGGCACATGCCGGGGTTCGCTACACAGACTCTCGTGACCGCTTTGTCGGATGCACAGGCAACTCGGCGAACGGGGCGCTTGCGCTCATCCTTGGAATTCCAGGCAATCCTGCCTGCACCCAGTTCAATGCGACCGGCGCAGGGGCTCCAACCTTCAACACGCTCAATGAAGACAATCTCTCTTGGCGCGTTGGCGTCGACTTCACACCGAACAACGACACTTTGGTCTATGTCAATGTCAGCCGCGGTTTCAAGATTGGCGCTTTTCCGCTGATCCCGGCGGCGCTTGCATTCCAGTATGATCCGGCTACGCAGGAAAAGCTGACCGCCTATGAGGCAGGGTTCAAGCTTTCTCCCAGCCGCGCGGTGCAGGTGAACGGCGCTGTTTTTTATTATGATTATGCCGACAAGCAGGTGCTGGGCAGCGACAATGTTGCGCCCTTTGGCACACTCAACCGACTGGTCAATATTCCAAAGTCGAGTGTCAAGGGTGCCGAGCTTCAGTTGATCCTCCGCCCGGTCAATGGCCTAACTCTCAATGGCGGCCTGACCTATGTGCACAGCCGTATCGGCAATTTCACCAACATCGACCCGTTCGGCATCTCGCGCAATTTCCAGGGTGAAGCCTATCCCAACACACCCAAATGGCAAGGGTCGCTCTCGGCGGATTACGAGTTTGCCTTGGCGGACAATCTCAAAGGCGTGCTTGGGGCCAACGCCACCATGCGCAGCAAGACCAATGGCGGACTTGGCGAGAACGCGATCCTCAAGATTGATGGCTACACGCTGATCGATCTGCGCGCCGGGGTTGCTTCGTCCGATGATAGCTGGCGGTTCAGCGTCTGGGGCCGCAACATCACCGACAAATATTACTGGACCAACGCTTATCGCATTGCGGACGTTTCGGCTCGCTTTGCCGGTAAGCCTGCAACCTACGGCGCGACCCTGTCGTTGCGTTACTGATCCGTCAGGACCCTAGTTAGCAATCCCAATACCCTCCCGGCCCTGCCTCGGACCGGGAGGGATTTAGACAAATCGGAGTAAACAGAATGAAATCTGCCCTGCTATTGCTCGACCTGCAAAATGAGATGGTCGACCCCATGGGCAAGGTCGGGGCGCACGGCCTCGCCAAGATCGTCGAAGATCGGGGCGTGCTGGTCAATGCGAAGCGCTGCCTCGATGCCGCCCGCGCGGCAGGTATGGCGGTTGTGCATGTGCGGCTCGGTTTCCGCCCCGACTATTCGGACTGCCTTAGCGTCGCAGCGCGGATTGGTGGCCTGAAAAACAACCGCGCAGCGATAGTCGGTGAGTTCGGAACAGAGTTTCACCCTTCGGTCGCACCGCTCGACACCGAACTTGTGATCACCAAACAGTGCGTCAATCCCTTCTTCAACACGGGACTGATGACCTGGCTGATGCAGAACGGAATTAAGCGGCTCTATCTGGGGGGCGTCGCGACCCATTTGGTTGTCGAGAGCACGGCGCGTTTCGCAGACGATGCCGGTTTCGCACCTGTCGTGATCGAGGATATCTGCGCGGCACCCAACCCTGCCTTGCATGACCATTTCATCTCGATGATTGCGCCTGCCGTCGGCACGGTCAGCAACAGCGAAGCCTTTGTGTCAGCTGCAAACGAAGGCTGAGGCATGACATTGCGCGACATCATAGCCCGTCGAGAGGCTGTACTCGCCCCGGGTGCGGCGAACGCGCTGTTTGCGCGGATCATCGAGGATCTGGGCTTCGAATGTGTCTATGTTACGGGTGCCGGGATTGCCAATATGGCACTCGGTGCTCCCGACATCGGCCTCACTACGCTGGATGACATCGCGCAGACCGTGTCGCGGATCGCCGATGCCGTGAATTTGCCGCTGATCGTCGATGCCGACACCGGTTTTGGCAACGCGGTCAATACATGGCGGACGATGAAAGTCCTCGAACGTGCAGGCGCGGCGGCGATCCAGCTGGAGGATCAGGATTTCCCAAAAAGGTGCGGGCACTTCAACGGCAAGGGCATTATCCCGCTTGGCGAGATGCTGTCCAAGATCAAGGCCGCAGCCGATGCACGGACAAAAGACACGCTGATCATTGCACGTACCGATGCGCTCGCGGTGAATGGGCTGGATGCCGCAATTGAGCGGGCGGAAGCCTTTATCGAAGCTGGCGCAGATATGACTTTCGTCGAAGCCCCCCGCGACACCGAACAAATGCGGCACATCGCTAAGCTTGGCGTTCCTCAAGTCGCCAATATCGTTCATGGCGGCAAAACCCCGCCGCTGCCGCAAAGCGAACTGGCCGCGATGGGTTTTGGCATCGTGCTATATGCCAATGCCGCGTTGCAGGCTGCTGTCCGTGCGTCAACAGTGGTGCTCAGTGCGCTCAAGGCGAACGGGTCACTCGACGCCGTCCATGATCGCATGGCATCCTTCGAGGAACGGCAGGCTGCGGTCGCCAAGGACAAATGGGACGCGCTCGAGCAGCGCTTCAAGGCGGAGTAAAAAAGCCATGCATGTAATCGTCGTCGGAAGCGGCATCGCAGGGCTGAGTGCAGCGCTTTCCGCTGCCGAAAACGGCGCACGCGTGACAATCGCCGAACGCGCCGCCGAGGGCGAGCATGGCGGCAACACACGCTACACCGAAGCCTATCTGCGCATGAAATCGATTGATGAGGTCGCGGATGATTTTGTCGATCACTTCATGGCCAATGCCGGTGGTTACACCGACCCAAGCATCGAGCAGGAAATGGTCCGCGATTATGCAGACTGGTCGCCGCTCGCGCGCAGTCAATCGACGGTCGACCCAGACTTGCTCGGTGCCTTTGTGGAAAAGGCAGGTCCTACTCTGCGTTGGCTTGAAAGCAACGGCCTGCGTTTCGATTTCCTGCCGACTGCCTTCATCACCACGACCACCACCCGCCTGCTTCCCGTCGGCGGTGGATTGGCGATGGTCGAAACGCTGACCGCTGCCTGCAAGGAAAAAGGCGTCGATTTCCGGTTCGAAACCACAGCTCAATCGCTCCTCAAGACGGGGGGACGGGTTGTCGGCCTTGCCACCAGCAGAGGTGATATTGAGGGAGACGCAGTCATCCTCGCAAGCGGGGGTTTTGAGGGCAATCCAGAAATGCTAGCGCGCTATGTTGGCGCGAGCGCCATCAACCTGCGCCCCGTCGCGCGCGGCGGTCATTACAACAAGGGCGAAGGAATCCGCATGGCGCTCGCAGTCGGTGCCGCGCCCAATGGTGATTTCGGCAGCTATCATGCCGAGCCCATCGATCCGCGCTCGGGCATTGCAGAGCCTGCTATCTTCACCTTCCCCAACGGCATATTGGTCAACAAGGCGGGCCAGCGCTTCACAGATGAAGCACCAGGCACTGTCGATGCGCATTATGAAAACGTCACCCGGCGTATTTTCGAACAGCGTGACGGAATTGCCTGGCTTATCACTGACGCGCGGCTGGACGAGGTACCCAACTGGCAGAAGGGCTGCCGCACCGATCAACCGCCGGTCACAGCAAACAGCCTTGGCGAGCTTGCACAGGTGCTAAGCTTACCTGCCGACGTTCTGAGCACGACCATTGAAAGCTACAACGCAGCATGCACCGAAGGCAGCTTCAAGCCGCTGGAAAAGGATGGGCTCTCGACCAAAGGCCTGACGCCGCCCAAATCCAATTGGGCGCGCCCCATCGATCGAACTCCCTTCCGAGCATGGCCTGTGATATCGGCCAATGTGTTCACTTTTGGCGGGCTGAAAGTTGATCGTGACGGACGTGTTGTCGATCAGGATGGACGCCCCATCCACGGGCTCTACGCTGCAGGCGAAACGATGGGTATCTACTATCGCACCTATACCGGGTCGACATCGGTCCTGCGCGGGGCCGTGTTTGGACGGCAGGCGGCGCTCCATGCATGCGGGCTATCGCAATGACCAGAATTACGCTCGACAATATGGTGGCTTTGGTCACCGGGGCGGGCGGGATGATCGGCGGAGCAGTGGCGCGACGCATGCTAGAAGGCGGAGCGCAGGTAGCGCTGGCCGACCGGGAAGCGGCTGACTCACTGGGTAATAACAGCCGCAGCTATACGGCGGATCTCACTGATCCTGCACAGGCTCACGCCTTGGTCGAGGCCGTCCTCAAAAATTTCGGGCGGATCGACTGTCTGGTCACGGCAGCTGGTGTCACCTCTTTGGGGTCGTTCGAAAGCATCACACTCGAAGAATGGGACCGCGTCCATGCGATCAACCTTCGCGGCGTTTTCCTGATGAATCAGGCCGTAGCCCCGGCAATGAAGGCACAAAAATTCGGACGCATCGTCAATATCGGATCGGTCCTCGCCAAAAATGGCGGCAACCCTCGGCCATGGCTTGACCCGAGCGAACAGGAGCGCGCCGGAAATGCAGCTTATGGCGCGGCAAAAGCCGGGGTGCATGCGCTGACCCTGTATCTTGCCAAGGAACTCGCGGCGTACGGCATCACGGTCAACGCTGTGGCTCCAGGCCCTATCGCGAGCCAGATGACCAAAAGCTTTCCCGAAGCACTTGTCCGGCAAATCCCTGCTGGGCGCCTTGGCCAACCCGACGAGGTTGCGGGCATGGTCGCATGGCTGTGCGCGCGCGAAAATGCGTTTGTAACCGGTGAAATTATCGACGTTAACGGTGGTCTCTGGATGGATTGAAGCTCCGCCAAGAGCCCCAAAAATGAAGGACAGGAATATGGCACTTACCAAGGAACAAGCCGCTCGCGACATCCAGACAAAAGACTGGAAGATGCGCTATTATGAAGCAGGCGAAGGCCATCCGCTGATCTTGATCCATGGCAGCGGCCCTGGCGCCACCGGCTGGAGCAATTTCTCGCGCAATATTGAAGAACTGGCAAAGAACTTCCATGTCTATGCGCTCGATATGCCCGGCTGGGGGGATTCGCAGCCCTGCACAAAGGAAACGCTCGACCATAACAGCGCCACGATCCAGTTCATGGATTCTCTGGGCATTGAAAAGGCGGCACTCGTTGGCAATTCGATGGGAGGCATCGTTGCGCTCTCGGTTGCGGTCGATCATCCGGAACGCGTGAGCCACATCATAACCATGGGTCCCGGATCGAGCCCCACGCCGCGGCTGTTCAGCGCGGGTGACGGGCCAACCGAGGGTTTAAAATATCTCCAGCAAGCCTATCGCACGCCTACGCCGGAAGCGATGCAGGCACTGGTCAATATCATGGTCTATGACAAGAACTTCGCCACGCCCGAGCTTTGCAAGGCTCGCTCCGATGCGGCGCTTGCTAGCCCCGAGCATCTCGAAAATTTCCTCGGCATGTTGGCCAAGGGAGGCCCGATTAACCGCTGGGCGCCGATGGACGCGCTGATGAAGATGGAAATCCCGGCGCTTCTGATCCACGGCCGCGATGATCGCGTGGTTCCCTACGAGCACTCACTCGTGCTCTGCGCCCATATTCCCAATTCGAGGCTGGTGCTCATGAACCGCTGTGGGCATTGGGCGATGATCGAACATGCCGATGAATTCAACCGGTTGGTGAAGGACTTCGTGCTGAACAACTGAGTGCCATCTGCCGACCCACATTGGTCGCTATGTCCAGAAC
>JBATDO010000140.1:0-1833 GCA_049663505.1 Sphingorhabdus sp. | reverse complement strand
CACAGGCAACCAGATCTTCCTCAAATCTCCAGCACGGCCCGCATAGAGCGATCCATTGAGGGAGTGCGGTGCTGGCGTCTGACTGGATATCTTCAGCGAAATATAGTCGGCAACTGATTTACGGGCTTTCAGCGCAATATCCTTCACGGGCCAGCCTGACACCGCCGATAGATTGAAGCTGGACGACAATGTAGAAACAATATCGTCGATCACCTCATGATCGATGATTTCGATATCCGCGTCCATAAAGACGATTGTTTCCGCGTTAGGGTTCAATATATCGTGAACCGCCAAATTCCACGACCGCGCCTTACCACCTTCAGGCGTATCATGGACGCGGAATGCTACCTTACTATCACCAAAGGCTTCCTCAAGCGCAGTTTGCGCGACTGTTGCGGTGTTATCGGTACACCCATTGGACACAACGACGATTTCGAAATCATATGGCTGCGCGAATATTGATTGGGCAGAAATGCTGCTGATTAGCTTTCCAATTGAATTTGCTTCATTCATAGCGATTATGCAAAGTGACACTAGCATTCAAACATTCCTGGCACTCAATTTCAGCCGCGTCCCTGATAGGATGATGACAATAAAGATAACAATCTCAATCAAAATGCACATTGTGAAGCCGACACATCTTGTCAATAAATGATCCCGGTGGAGGTGGCCGGTCCTTCAGCCCTTCGAGCCGCGAATGCCACATGTGCACAGCATGTGTTCTATCGGTTAACATTGCTTCGACTACTTCAGCGGACTCATAAAGAGCTCGCGCGTCTTTCCATCGTACTGGATAGAATACGTCTGCGGGCTGCGCTTTTTCGGATATCCGGTTTCGCTTGACGGCATGTGTCACAAGACCTGCGCTAAAAGTTCCCCAAGGGTAGTCTTCCAGTTCCATCGTGCCTTCGCGAAATCGCCTCCAATAAAATTTAGCTCTATTCTTAGGGCCCCACCAGGGTGGACACATATTGGGTCTGGGAATCGCTTTCAGATCGGCAACCATTGGCGATCCAGCTGGCGCCAACAAGACCGCGTTGTTAATCCAGCTCTCATATTCCCAACCAAAAATATATTCCGATTCGAATCGCAGAGGCTTGAGAAAAATGAAATCCATGTCGACCCAACAACCTAATCCCTTCGCCAGCAATTCAATCCGCCACAAGTTCGCACCGAGTGCGACAGATCCACTATCGCGGTAACGCAGCAACCGTTCTTTTGGCATTACATCTGCAGCATTGCGAACATCCGTTCCTGTTGGAACGCCTTCCAAAGCTTCGGGTTCATAACTCCACAATGTAAACTGATGGCCGGTGGCTTTGGCCGAGGCGATACAAAGTCGCTCAAGATAGTCCAATCGAGATCCAACCCATAAAGAGTTGAGATGCGGGAGAGTCATCGTAAAAGACCAATCTTTTGTTGCTTTAGTAGGTTATACTCATTCAGCAATGAACTAAGGAAAGCAATTACAAATAGGAATTTTATAATTATGTGCGATATCGAACGCTGCGTGCCCAAATGAGCGTCAAAAAAATTCTGCGTCCGTTCGTTGTTCAATCGCGTTCAATGCGTGACTATGTGCAAAATAAGCTAATTCCTCGTTCCCATCCACCTGTCAGTCGAAATCCGGCATTTGATCCCGAAACCGAAAATTGGTTCAGGAAGCATATTCGTTCCTCGCAATCCTATCTCGAATATGGAGCAGGCGCTTCGACGTTACTCGCTGCAGATGCATTGGTTCCAACTATAAGTATCGAAAGTGATGCCAAATATGCCCAGTCCGTTCGGGATGCATTACCCACTTCCAACAAAACCCATATCGTTCATGTCGAC
>JBATDO010000139.1:0-13838 GCA_049663505.1 Sphingorhabdus sp. | reverse complement strand
GATCTGCAGCACGCGCTCGAGTTCGCGTTGTTTGACTGCCGGCAAATGATCAAGGTCGGTGCGCATTGTCTATCGTCTAGCAAACACAGCGAACGCCTGCACCCTCAATTGTTGTCGGGCAAAGGTGCGCAAAAAACATGCATTTTGGCGGAGAGAATCATCAAGGCTCACGCTATATGCTTTTGAACGGCCGGTTGGCTGGTGACCATGTCCAGGCTCCCAGAGCTAAAAACACCAGCACATATCTCAAGTATGTTCCTCACTTCCGGCTTCCTCCCTTTTGACATGGATGAAATGAAGATGCCCCAACTGGTGTCCACCAACGCCTGGCGGACACCAGTTGGGAAAAAAGGTGGCCCCAACGGGTGCCGGAAGCGAGCAACAGAACCTTTGTTCGATGAACCAAGATATCGCCGCAAGAATATGCATGATTTACCGAGCTGCATCAAATGGCTACGGAACTCTTATTGATAGAGCAGGCAAGTCACCAGCTCGGGAACAAGCCTGATCCTGAGCTTGTGATAATGCGACACATGGTCGACCAGAAGTGTCCAGTCCTTGCTCCTGAAACATTCGAACAGGCCTGCTATTTCGTGTTCGGCGTCCGGCACCACCATATATTCAATGAGGCGCACCGGCTGCAGCCGCTCGTTGATGTTCATGATCGCAGCGCCCAGTTCCGGGTTCACCGCGAATTGCGATATCCCCCGGAACAGGTTGAACGCTGCAATCGCCGGATCGTCGCGACTTGTTCCGACGTCCCAACATTCCCTCGGATTGCGCTTTGGGCCCTTTGCCACCTGCTTCAGGAGCTTCAGTGACCAGTCATATCGCGAACGCAGCTGCACTTCACTCGGAATTGACAGCTTGAAGCCGCAATTGGGCTGGGGGTCGACCAGTCTTTCGCCAGTCAGTCGAAACAGCGCATCCCTGATCGGTGTAGGGCTCGATTCATATTTGCGGGCGAGCATTGTAGAATCGAGCCGGTCGCCCAGACGCAGTTCGCCTGAAGCTATGGCGTTCTTGATCAGGCGGTAGGACCGGTCCGTGACTTTGCCAGGGCTCATGACCCCTATTTCCCGCTGACGCCGCGAGGCTGTGTACGAAGATATTCGTCGAGCATTGCCTTTTGCTCCGGGCGCAGCGCGTCCACCGCCCCGATATGGGGTGGCACCGAATCGCCCAGCAATATCGACGGACATTGTCCTTCGAAATTGCCGAGATTGGGGCGGTGCTGGCGGTAGCCGACAAGCGCTGCAAGTTCAGGCGGGAAGTAGCGGGCAATGTCGGGGGGATAAGCCAGCCACTGGTTCTCATAGGGCTTCAGCCAGCCCAGGGCATAGCTGACGATCAGCGCGCGGCGTGGTTTGTCGGATATATTGGCGCCAGCTCCGTGCAACGTAGACCCAAGAAACACGATGGCCGATCCCGGATTAGCTTCGGCTATGACGGGATCGCTTAAGGCCGGTGCCGATGCAGTCGCCTCTGTGCCATGGCTGTTGGGCCAGATGTGCGTTGCTCCATTTTCCCGGGTGAATGGCGTTATCGGCCACAGCACGTTGACCAGATATTCCACATCCCCCTTTTTTCCCTGCCACATGTCCTGGTCGCGGTGCGGCAGTTGGGCAGGCGCTCCTGGATGGATCTCGATGGCCTGCGTGAAGTTCAACTGGAACACGTCGCAATTGGGTTCCAATATGCTCTTGGCTATTGCCAATATGGTTTCACATTGGACGAGCGCGTGGGTGATGTCGCAGTGCCGCAATAGCCGTCCAAAGCGCTTGGTGCGCTCGCCGTAAAATCCACCTTTGCAAAAGGGTGTCCTTGCAAAGATTGGAGTGAGGTCAAGGTTGAGGTGTTCGATGGTTTCAGCAGGTACGAGGTTGTCGACGATGCAATAGCCATCGCGGCGCAACTGCAGTGTCGCCGAAATTTCGTTAGTGTTCGGTGTCATGATCAATTCCCTCCCGCAACCTGTGGCAAGGCAAGGACGGCGTCGTCGTTGCAATAGATACCGGCAGCGCGCATCGAAGCGATCGTCTTGCCATCGATCATGATTGAAAGTCCGGCCATGGCCCGGCCTTCAATGCGTCTTGATGGTCCGAGTGCCACGCATTTCCAACCGAAATCCTGGACCTGGTGGAACCAGTTCAATTCAGCGACGCCTGTATAGCAGCTGATCCCCTGCTGAATGGCATGGTCGACGATTTCAGAAACCAGCCTGTTGCGCGCGACCTTTCGGCCTTCACTGCTGAGCGACCGGTCGAGGCAGAAACGGGTGATTTCGAAAATATCCGGACCCTCAGGAACGGGCCCTGTACAAAGCTGTGGGAATAAACTCCCCAAGATATGCGCGCGCGTGGTCGGCAAGAGGCGGCATGAAGCGTGATGTCCTCCGTTCTTGTCGGTCAAGATCAGGTAGGTTGCGTGGATATTATCGAACTGGTCGATCTCGTAGCGTTCCTCGACCACGGGGACATTCCATTTGAGCAAATCCACAAAGACTTGCTTGCGGGCTTCGAACATGTTGCGCAGGACTGGCAATGCGAGCGCATATTTTCCTCCAACGGCGGTGATGGGCATTATTCGGTTCCTCCTTCAAGGTGTGAAACCGAATTGTGGGCGTTGATCAGGGACCCCGATATTCCCCAAACAGGGGATTGTTTCTCATCGTGCGACGACCTCGGTCAGGCAGATCGACCCGTCATTGAGTGCTTCAAAGGCCAGTTGCATGCGCTTGTTCACCGCATAGCATTCGCGCGCCTGTTTCAAGTGCCGGATAACAGTCTCGTGGCCGACACCCAATATCCGGCTGATCTCCCAGTCGGTCTTGCCGCGCGCTGCCCAGATCAGGCATTCGCGCTGGCGGTTGGTGAGCCTGCGCACTGGATCTGCATGCTTCTTTGCCGAACACAGGCGACGCGCAGCCTCAAACGCATTGAGCCCGATGAGCTGGACAAATGGCGCGATGCCCTCTGGAACAGGCGCGCCGGCCCGCATGGCGAAGGAACAACTACCTCTAAGCTCGCCTGGCACATGGGCAGGGATCGTGATGCCGTCACCAATGCCTTCCTTGTGCGCGCGAGCCAATATGCCCTCGTCCCTTTCTGTCAGGCGAATGAGCTTGTCGATGTCCTTCCAGCAAAATCCTGCGGCCGTGCGCTGGCTTGCCCTGTGAATGGGGTCGTGAATCCCGAGCTGTTGTTCATCGAACCAGCTTTGCCAGGCAGCAGGGTAATTGTGCAGCCGTAAGGCCTTGTTCGCAGGGGAGGCAAAATCCGCATGGTGCGACAAGGCATAATAGCTGAACCCAAGCCGGTCGGTGAGCGATGCCAGCGCATCTGAAAGCTCGTCGAGACCTGAAAGGTTCTGAGTAAGTCGCAGGAATTCCAACGCAGCCGAAAGCGTCATTGAGTCTACCGTGAATAGGCTTGCCGACGCTCTCAAGGCGCAGTGTTGCACTATCCCTTTGTAGCAGCCCTTGCCGTCCTCAACGGTTGGTGCAACTGGCCAAAGTCACTGCAGTGGGGTCAATCGCCGCAGCGTAGCCGGGCTATCTCCAGAACAACCTATTTTCCAATTATTTATTCTCATGCTCGACCTGCAGCTTTGCTGCGGCGCAAGGCCAGTCTGCTTGTCCTGAGGCCATCTGGTCTTGGCCTGGACCTTTCAGTTCGGCCTAATTGGTCAATGCCCAAAATGGGGAATGGTCGTCGAGGCCTGGAAACGCCAGACGAGGCTCGTCATGAGAAAACCGAAATCCTCCACCATCATCATGCCCGATCTCAACTATCTCGAGTACCAGCGCGCCAATATGGCCAGGAAAGGGACCCCTTTTCTCGACACCGAACAGGCCGCGGCTTATCTTTATGTATCCGCGCGAACGCTCCAGACCTGGCGGGCGAAAAGCGAAGGCCCGATATTTCGCAAGCACTCGCGTTTCGTGCGCTACCATATCGACGATCTTGACCTCTGGTCGCAGCGGTCGGCGAAATTCCGCAAGCCATGAACTCTAAAACCAACTCTCCTCGCCCGTTGCCGCTTGTCGAGTGGCTGGCAAAGGTCCGCGAGCAGCAGGGCGGGCAACGCAAACGGGACAGGCTCCTGGTTTGTGGAGCGCTTGGAACTGCTATATTGCTTGCAACCCTGGTATGCCCACCACCACCGCTCCTGGTCTGGAATGTGACCCCGAGTGCACCGACAGGCATGTACCGGCTCACGCAGGGTGCAAAGATCAGGGTCGGCGACATGGCCGTGACATGGGTGCCACCTGTCGCCCGGCAATGGGCCGCGATGCGGAATTATCTGCCTTCCAATGTCCCGCTGGTGAAGCGCGTCGCAGCAGTGGCAGGAGACCATGTCTGTGCTGTCAATGCAGACATTTTCGTCAATGGCAAATGGATAGCCGCCCGTCTCGCGCGCGACGGCAAGGGCCGACCACTGCCTCGCTGGACAGGGTGCGTGCAGCTGTCGCCAGGCGACCTTTTCCTGATCGCGACCGATCAGCCCGAGGCCTTTGATGGGCGCTATTTCGGGGTTACCCGCTCTCGCTATGTGGTCGGAAAGGCCACGCTTTTATGGCAGCACTAAGATCCGTGTTTGCCGCAATTCTGCTGCTCGCAGGGCAGGGGGCCGAAGCCCGCGGGGTCGAACGCTGGCGGCACTTTATCGCGGAAGCCTCGCTTCGCTTTGCTATCCCCGAGCACTGGATCGAGCGCGTCATGCACATAGAAAGTGGAGGGCAGACGGTGCGCGGCGGCGCGCCCATACGCTCGCGCGTTGGCGCCATGGGACTGATGCAGATCATGCCGGGTACCTGGGAGGTCTTGCGCCGGCGCTATCGTCTCGGCAACAATCCCGATGACCCGCGCGACAATATATTGGGTGGTACTGCTTATCTGCGCGAGAATTTCGATCGCTTTGGATATCCGGGCCTTTTTGCCGCCTATAATGCAGGGCCTGCGCGTTATGCCTCTTATCGTGCCGGCAGGAGCCGGCTGCCACGTGAGACAGTCGCCTACCTGGCAGCTGCGACCCGGGGGCGTAAAGGTGTGATGGCGCCTGCAAAGCACAGGCATGCAGCACCACTCCTCCAGGACAAGCCAAGAGCTTTGCTGTTTGCAGTGGTGAAGGAACCGGCTGACACGGGCTTCACTTTATCCAGGGCGGTAGAGCCTGCGCTCTTCGTTGATCTCGACGGTGCCGCAGGCAATTGAACTGGCAAAATGCCCATCCTGTCCGACACAGCTTGCCTCATCAGTCAGGGCTGCTGTCCAATCCTGCCTGAAACCGATTTTTCAGCTCAAGCTCCACGGCACACTCATGAACCGCAGACGTGAACAGCGACGCCTGTTCGCCCTAGCCATTTTCTTATCGGGAAAATCCACGTCGCTGCTAAGGACCCTTATTCGCCTGATCCTTATTCGATTTCCATCAACTGGCTTGGAAAGGGCGCGACAAATTCGGCCGCCGGCGCACCGCCCAGCCATTTGAGATAGTCCTCGGGATGGAGGATCACCGGCATTGCCTTGGGATGGATGGGCTCGACAAGCGGATTGGGTTCGCAGGTCAGGAACGCAAAGACATTTCCGCGGTCGGCATCATCGGTCGGCTTCCATATCCCGGCAAAAGCCGACACCGGTGCGTCCGATATCTTGAACCAGACTTCCTCGCGTCCAGCACCGGGCTTGGGTTCGGCAAAGCTGTTGAACGGGACAAGGCACCTGTACATGCCATTGCCGATCTGGTTGCGCCAAAGAGTTGAGCCGAGGTTGCGGACATTGGTGGTATTTTCGCGAACGAAACTGCCCGGCTTCTTGCCCGCACGTTGCCATGGAAATCCCCATGTCATTGTCTCTATCACCCGTTTGCCGTCCACTTGCCGTGCGACGATTGCTGCGCGCTTTGGCCAGATGTCGACCTGGACTTGCGAAAACGGCGAAAAAGGTTCCGCACCGATATATTGTGCCCAAGTCGGAATCGCGTCCGGGTCTGTTCGGTAATGATTGCACATGTCTTGCCCATTATCATTCCAGCACCTGCGGTGCGAGTCACTGAGTGCAATGAAAAACTCAGGAGTAAGCGGGAGGCCGGCCTGGCGCACCATTGCAGTCAAGCAACTCCTCGCCTTGGTGATGCGCAGATACTGGCTGTCACCCTCGCAATAAGCCATTGCGTGCGGGTCCTGGATGATCTTCCAGAAACTGTCATAGAGCTTGCGGTCAGGGCTCCGGCTCACCGAAAAGAGATAAGCGAGTGCAAAACGCACAGACAAGGAAGGCCGTAACGGCGCGTCGTGGCATTGCTCCACGATTTCGCTCACCGCGCACAGCGCCTTGAAGGTCAGTTGGTCTTGCGTGAATCGCATGAACATGCTTTGGAACAAAAATAGAACAAAGCGCAAGGGGATCTTATGACATAGACAAGTCCAAGAGGATCAAGCCGCTGGTCAAGGTCGGGCAGTTCGCACGACAACTGGACCCGCATTACCGCGCGCGCATCTTCGATGGCTGTGCCCCTCGGCCTTACAGCCGGGGACTGGCGAATCGCGAATCGGTTTTTCTGGAGTGCGTTCAACTTACCCAAAAAAAGGCCAAATTTATTTAATATGCGTTGCTTACTGTGCTCCAACGTAGCTCGGTGCGTCCAACTGTATCTATGAGCTAAATCCCATATCGACGAAAATGTCTCCTCGAAACCAGGCGCATGTGCCTGGCACGGCAGGAGCATGAAATGACCCCGACAAAATTGCTCATTGGCCAGATACTGATCGTGCTTGCCATCATCATTGCAGGCATTTGGGCCGCGACCCAGTGGACTGCAGCGATGCTTGGGTACCAGGCGCAACTTGGAATGCCCTGGTTCCAACTTGCAGGGCTTCCCATCTACCGTCCCTGGAACATCTTTGCCTGGTGGTATCATTTCGAGGCCTATGCGCCTGCAGTCTTCGACAAGTCGGGCATGCTTGCTGCCAGCAGCGGAATTGCCGGCTGCGCTGCTGCCATATTCGGATCTGTATGGCGTGCCCGCCAGGCCAATGCCATCACGACCTATGGTTCGGCCCGCTGGGCATCGCCTACTGAAATCGAGAATGCGGGCCTCCACCATGATGCCGGTGTTTTCCTCGGCTGCGACCACGATCACTACTTGCGCCACAATGGTCCAGAACATGTGATGGCCTTTGCGCCGACGCGCAGCGGCAAGGGCGTGGGCCTGGTCGTGCCCACCTTGCTTGCATGGACGGGATCTGTGGTCGTTCACGACATCAAGGGTGAAAACTGGAAAATCACGGCAGGCTGGCGTTCCAGTTTTTCCTATTGCCTGCTGTTCAACCCGACCGACCTTGCCTCTGCACGCTACAATCCCTTGATGGAAGTTAGGCGTGGTGCACACGAGGTACGCGACGTACAGAATATCGCGGATATCCTCGTTGACCCCGAAGGCGCGCTTGAGCGTCGCTCGCACTGGGAAAAAACCAGCCACTCCCTGCTCGTGGGCGCCATCCTCCACATACTTTATGCCGAGGAAGAAAAGACACTCGCCCGTGTCGTCACTTTCCTGTCCGATCCGACGCGCAGCTTTGTTGCCACCCTCCACCTGATGATGAACACCAACCATTTGGGCAGCGACGACACGCCGCTCGTCCATCCCGTGGTCGCATCAGCTGCGCGCGAGCTTCTCAACAAGAGCGAAAACGAGCGCTCAGGTGTTCTCTCGACCGCGATGTCTTTCCTTGGTCTCTACCGCGATCCGACAGTTGCCGAGGTAACGTCGCGCTGTGACTGGCGGATTGCCGACCTGGTTGATGCAGCACGACCCGTCTCGCTCTACCTGGTGGTCCCGCCGTCCGATATCTCGAGAACCAAGCCACTGGTTCGACTGCTCCTCAACCAGATCGGGCGGCGGCTGACCGAACAGCTTGAAACAGCAAGTGGCGCGCCCAAGAAGCACCAGCTTCTCTTGATGCTCGACGAGTTTCCAGCCCTTGGACGCCTGGACTTTTTCGAGACCGCACTCGCTTTCATGGCAGGCTACGGCATCCGTGCGTTCCTCATCGCGCAGAGCCTCAACCAGATATCCAAGGCATATGGCGAGAACAACTCGCTCCTCGACAATTGCCATGTGCGTGTTTGCTTTTCGACCAATGACGAACGGACCGCGAAGCGCATTTCGGATGCACTTGGCACTGCAACAGAGCAGCGGTCGATGCGCAATTATGCCGGACACCGTCTTGCACCCTGGCTCGCCCATGTCATGGTCAGCCGACAGGAAACGGCGCGACCACTGCTGACACCTGGTGAAGTCATGCAATTGCCACCGAGCGATGAACTGCTGCTGATCTCCGGCATGGCACCCATCCGCGCAAAAAAACTGCGCTATTATGACGACGCGAATTTCACGTCACGCCTTTTGCCAGCACCGGTTCCAGGTGCCGTGCCTTATGCTGACTGCCCGCCCAGGCGCGGCCACGACTGGAGTGGCCGGGCGTACAGGACAGGTTCGCCCTTCGCTTGCGACATGCCAATCGGGACACGCGCCGACGACGGCAACACCGGGCACGACCTCTACCCGGTACTCACGATGCCAACATCGACTCCGCGCAAGGCTGAAAACGAGTTCGACTATTCCGATCTGCTCGAGGACGACGATGATGTCGCAGGCGACCAGCAGATGGTGGACCGGGTGCGCAGAACTGGAACGATCGTAGCAGCGCTTGGCCTCAGCGAAGAACCCGGTCGCAAAGACAATTTTCTCCCCAAATTCTGAAAGCATCACGCCATGAAGCCCAAATATGTCAGAACCTATGTCGGATTGCCGACAGACCTTGCCGAGCGTCTGGACGCACTCACGGCAAAACGAGGCGCCTCGAAGAGCAACATCATTGTCGACGCGGTGAGGGCATGGCTGAACCGATACGGATTGGGGGTGCTCGAAACGAAATTTGCCATTCGGCTCGATCGCATGTCGCGCCAGTGCGGGCGTATCGAACGCGACCACCGGTTCCTGATCGAATGCGTGGCGCTCTATATCCAGTACCAGCTGACCATCAGCCCGCCTGTCCCCGAGGACGACGGGACGGGGTGGGCAGTCGGCCTTGAGCGGTGGAGTGCCTTTGTCACCCATGTCGAACGTCAAATCGAATTGGGCCGACATTCGCTCGACCGCACGCGCGACCTGGGACCAATGCCATGAAGATGATAGCGCAAGCCGCTGTCCGCCGTGCCACGATGCTGAGGACTGCCATGGGGCCAGCAATCGCAGCGGCCCTTGCAGACCCGAGCGTGATCGAGATCATGGTCAACCCCGATGGCATATTGAGAGTGGACCGCCTGGGCGAAGGCTGTATCGATACCCATGTCGAGCTGACACCTGCAGAGATTGAGCGGATCATTCGACTGGTGGCCAGCCATGCGCTCACCGAGGTGCACAAGGACAGCCCTATTGTCAGTGCAGAATTGCCCCCGCTGGGCGAAGGTCTTGCCGGTGAACGCTTCGAAGGCGTGCTGCCGCCGGTCTCGACTGCCCCTTGTTTTTCCGTCCGCAAGGCGGCAGCTGCAGTTTATACCTTGTGCGACTATGTGACAGACGCGGTGATGACGCCCGCCATGGCAGAGCAGTTGCGCGCGGCCGTCGACGGACGCCAAAACATATTGATCGCCGGCGGCACGAGTTCGGGAAAGACGACGCTTGCCAATGCCTTGCTGGCTGAAATGGCGCGGTCGTCAGAGCGCATCATACTCATCGAGGATACCAGGGAACTGCAATGCGCCGCGCGCGACCATATCGCGCTTCGCACGCGCGCCGGGCACGTCACAATGGCCGACCTCGTACGTTCAACGCTCAGGCTGCGCCCAGACCGGATCATCGTCGGGGAAGTACGCGGTGGTGAGGCGCTCGACATGCTGAAGGCATGGAATACCGGGCACCCGGGAGGAATTGCCACGGTCCACGCCAACAGCGCACTGTCTGCGCTCTACCGGCTTGAACAACTCGTCGAGGAAATGGCGCGTGCCGCCCCCCGGCGCCTGATCGCCGAGGCAATCGACCGCGTGGTGTTTGTCTCAGGGCGCGGCCCTGACCGCCGGGTCGAGGATATTCTCGCAGTCACCGGCCTCACGGCCACCGGCGACTACCAGACCCACGATCTCGTGAACCTCCAAGGAAGGAAAATCTGATGCAAGTCTTACCAATTCAACGCCGCACAGGCAAATTTGCAGCTTTGCTGGCCCTTGGACTGCTGCTTGCGATTTCGACAACAGCACAAGCCGCAGGCTCAGGCATGCCTTGGGAAGAGCCGCTCCAACAAGTGCTTGAATCAGTGCAGGGACCCGTTGCCAAGATCATGGCGGTGATCATCATCATCACCACCGGACTGACGCTCGCATTTGGCGAAACCGCCGGCGGGTTTCGCAGGCTCATCCAGATCGTCTTTGGACTGTCCATTGCTTTTGCCGCGTCGTCCTTCTTCTTGTCCTTTTTCAGCTTTGGTGGCGGAGCGATGGTGTCGTGAGCGGCTCGAACAATCATGTCGAGGGTTTCCAGGCCCCGATCTACCGCTCGCTTGCAGAACCGATATTGCTCGGCGGCGCGCCGCGCGCGATCGCCATCCTGAACGGCACATTGGCGGCATCACTTGGGTTGGGTCTCCAGGCCTGGATCGCAGGCGCATTGATCGGCATCGCCGGACATATGCTCGCGGTGCGCGCTGCGCGTAGTGACCCGGATTTTGCCGCTGTCGTCATCCGTCACCTGCGCCAGAAGGGCCATTTCACATGCTGATGCTCCACGAATATCGCAGGCGTGCTGACCGGCTTGCCGACCATTTGCCCTGGGCAGCGCTCGTGGCGCCGGGAATCGTCCTCAACAAGGACGGCAGTTTTCAGCGCAGCTTTGCCTTTACTGGCCCCGACCTTGAAAGCGCAACCGAGGCCGAGCTGGTTGTCACCTGCGCGCGGGCCAACAATGCCCTGAAACGCCTGGGCTCTGGTTGGGCAATGTTCTTCGAAGCCGAGCGCATTGAAGCGCTTGGCTATCCGCAAGGCGACTTTCCCGAAGCCGTGAGCTGGCTCATCGACGAGGAACGACGCGCGCGTTTCAACGGCGAAGGCCAGCTCCATTTTGAAAGCCGCTACGTGATGACGTTCGTGTGGCTTCCTCACCCAGACCAGGCTGAAAGTGCAGCCCGCGCGCTGTTCGAGCCGGCTGAGGGCGAAGAGCTTGGCAACTGGCGGCAACAATTGAGTGGGTTCATTGCCGAGACCGATCGCCTCTCCGACCTGTTTGCCGCGTTCATGCCGCAGATCTGCGCGCTCGGGGACGCCGAGACGCTTGAATATCTGCACGATAAGGTCTCGGATAAGCGCCACGGCGTGGCCGTGCCCGAGACGCCCGTC
This sequence comes from Sphingorhabdus sp., assembly GCA_049663505.1. Lineage (GTDB taxonomy): Bacteria > Pseudomonadota > Alphaproteobacteria > Sphingomonadales > Sphingomonadaceae > Sphingorhabdus_B. Next base: position 2,445 of record JBATDO010000139.1, on the reverse strand, counting down.
TATCTCGACGCCATTCTTGCCGATACCGCCCTCACCGGTGGGCTCGAACCCGTGCTTGGGAACCTGCACCTGCGCACGCTCACCATTCTGGGCTTTCCCAATCACAGCCGGCCCGGCATTCTCGACGCGCTCAATCACCTCGACTTTGCCTATCGCTGGGTCACGCGGTTCATCGCCCTCGATAAAAGCGAGGCAATACCCGTTCTCACGCGCATCCGGCGGCAATGGTTCAACAAGCGCAAGTCGCTCACCGCGATGCTGCGCGAGGTCATGTACAACCAGCCTGCACAGCTCCTCGACAGCGACGCCGAGAACAAGGTGCTCGACAGTGACCAGGCCTTGCAGGCGCTTGGCGGCGACCATGTCGCCTTCGGCTATCTCACCACCACGATCACGATCACCGACACCGACCGCAAAAGCGCAAACGCGAAGGTTCGTGCCGCCGAACGGATCATCAACGGACTTGGATTTACAACGATCCGCGAGAGCGTGAACGCGGTCGAAGCCTGGCTGGGTTCACTTGCAGGCCATGTCTATGCCAATGTCCGCCAGCCGCTCCTTCACACGCTCAACCTGGCCCATGTCATGCCCTTGTCGCAGGTCTGGGCGGGACCGTCCTGCAACGCCCACCTGTCAGGTCCGCCCCTGCTCTACGCCGAGACCAGTGGCTCGACCCCCTTTCGGCTCAGCACGCATGTGGGGGACGTCGGTCACATGCTCGTTGTTGGTCCAACAGGTGCCGGCAAGTCCGTCCTGCTTGCAATGATGGCATTCCAGTTCCGGCGTTACCCGGGTTCGCGCGTCTATATCTTCGACAAGGGCCTTTCGGCGCGAGGAGCGACACTCATGATGGGTGGCACGCATCACCAGCTCGGCGGCGGCAAGGACAACGGGAACACAGTCTCCTTTCAGCCGCTGCGCCGGATCGACGAGGCCAGCGAGTGTCGCTGGGCTGCTGACTGGATTTGCCAGTTGCTCGCACATGAAAAGATCGTCGTGACGCCCCAGGTGAAGGAAGCGGTTTGGTCAGCCTTGACCAGCCTTGCCTCTGCGCCCGCTGCAGAGCGAACGCTCACCGGGCTGTCGCTGCTCCTCCAGTCGAACATATTGAAGTCGGCCTTGCTGCCGTACACGCTTGAAGGCCCCTTCGGGTCGCTCCTTGATGCGGCAGAAGACGAGTTTCAGCTGGGCGATGTCGAGTGCTTTGAAACCGAGGCATTGCTTGCAACCAGCAGCGTTGTCCTGCCTGTACTCACTTACCTGTTCCACCGGCTGGAAGAACGCTTCGATGGCCGGCCGACCTTGCTGATACTCGACGAGGCCTGGATATTTCTCGACAATGACCTGTTCGCTGCCAGGATCCGCGAGTGGCTGAAGGTGCTGCGCAAGAAAAACGTGTCTGTGGTGTTTGCCACCCAGTCGCTTGCCGACGTGGCAAGCTCGAGCATATCGCCTGCGATCATCGAGAGCTGCCCCCAACGTATCTTCCTTCCAAACGCGCGCGCAATCGAGCCGCAAGGACGCGATATCTATGCCCGTTTTGGCCTGAATGATCGCCAGATCGAACTGATCAGCACGGCCAGCCCCAAGCGGCAATATTATCTGCAATCGTCCAAGGGTAACCGGCTGTTCGAACTGGGTCTTGGACCCATTGCACTTGCCTGTTGCGCAACCTCTGATCCCGCCAGCCAGAAGCGCATCGATGCGATCCTGGAAGCGCACGGCACGCAGGATTTTGCAGCGCATCTCCTGAAAGCATCCGGTCTCGACTGGGCCGCCACCCTCCTTGACCAGTTTTCACAATCGCACACCGGTGCCGATCCTTCTGCATAACCGATGAAAGGACTAACATGTCGAGCAACAAGATCCTGACCTGCCTGCTTGGGCTTCAAATGCCGCTCCTTGTGCTTGGAGCTTTTGGATGCGTGCATGCGCCTGCAAGCGCCATGCCCGTGTTCGACCAGGCCAATTACGCCCAGAACCTCCTCCAGGCTGCGCGCGCACTTCAGCAGATCAACCAGCAGGTCCGCCAGCTCCAGAACGAGGCCCGGATCATCACGCAGGGCGAACGCCATCTTGAACGGCTTGAATATTCAGTCGTGGACCAGTTGACGACGCGGCTCCAGAGAATCGAGCAACTGATGGAAGAAGCCCAGGCGATCGGCTTTCGCACGAACAATGTCGAGGCAGCTTTCCAGAAGATGTTTCCAGGTCATGCAGGCGAGGCAACGAAGTCCGGGCGTGTCCTTGGCGAAGCGCGGGCCCGGTTCGACGCTGCCATGACAGGATTTCGCAAGGCCATGGCCCTGCAGGCCCAGGTCGTCGAAAATGTCGAGGTCGACGCGCGGCTCTTGTCTGATCTCGTGGCACAGAGTCAGGGAGCCAGCGGAAGCCTCCAGGCCCAGCAGGCAGCAAACCAGCTGCTCGCCCTTGCCGCCAAGCAAC
>JBATDO010000138.1:0-9129 GCA_049663505.1 Sphingorhabdus sp. | reverse complement strand
CTTTAGCACCGAATGCGGGGGTAAGAGACTGGGCGCGGTCATTGTTTGGCGAGGTCATAGACCATCTGGCAATGATCGATTCACCGCGAACCAAGGCGTTCAAGATACTGGGTACTGTTGCCCTGTTGCGCGATCAGCCAGGCCATGCCGGGTTGCTCTCCTTTATAACGGACTGGAGCGAACATCTCGTTTCTCTTTTCCGCAATACCAAACAAGAGAATTGGAAATGGTTCGAGCCCGTCCTTGCCTATGACAATGCGCGACTGCCAGAGGCGTTGATCCGCGCTGGCATGATGTTGCGCCGCGACGACCTTGTGTCGATCGGGATTGAAGCCCTCGAGTGGCTCGACACCATCCAGATCAGCCCTGAAGGACATTTCACCGCTATTGGATCGGACAGCTTTAACCGGCCATTTGCCGAACCATTGTCTCATGACCAACAGCCACTGGAAGCCGCAGCGATGGTTGATGCGTGCGATGCAGCATTTCTCGCAACGAATGACTCCACTTGGCGTACAGCCGCGATTAACGCATATCAGTGGTTTCTGGGTAAAAATGCGAATGGAATGAAAATCGGTAATCCCGAGACAGGCGGTTGTTTTGATGCGCTGACACCTACTGGGGTCAATCTCAATCAAGGGGCAGAATCGCTGCTGGCCTTTCATCTTGCGACCCTGGCCATCCAGCCACATGTGACGCGTTGATGCTCAAGATGCACCAGTCGCCGCTTCGCTTGCGCGCTGATCCGTCACGCGTGGTGCTCCGACCATTTCATCTTGCCTGGAATGCCCACGCCAGCAAGGAACGCATGCAGGACCTGGTCGAGCAGGTTCGCGCACTTGACATGCGCAGTGCTCGGTCTGAACTCGGCCTTGTGTTTCACGACTTCGAATCGCGGCACTTGCAGACGCAGAATATCCTCATGAAAAGATATGTAGAACTCGAAGCCGAGCTGAACATCGACGGCCGACGTATCAGGGAGGAAAAGAAGCTGCTGATCGGGGCATATTTTTGTCATGAATATAGCTATGCAGCAGCAGCCCTGATGAATCCCAGTGTCACGCCCCACCCAGATCAAGGCGAGTTGTCCGATGGATACATCCGGGTTTTACTCTCGTTACGTGCGGTTGGCGAAGGTCACATCTCGACCATTGCATTTCGCGAAGGCATCGTCACGACGAACCGCAAGTTCGAACTTGTCCCGCAACCGAAATGCGCAATGGCGGCCGATAACATCGAGCTGCATACCGGTGACGACGGCAATTATATTTCTGTTTTCCGTAGTCCCGAGAGCTCTATCTCGGGTACGGTGATATTTCCAGTGACCGATGTGCACCGCAACGGACTTGAAGACTTGCGGTTGACGCGATTTGAACACGATGATGGAATGATTGAATGGATTGGCACATATACCGCTTATTCCGGCCGCGAGATAAGGTCGGAACTTTTGCGGACGTCCGATTTCTCGAGGTTCGATCTGTTTCCCCTGGAAGGCCCGGCGGCGCGCAACAAGGGGCTCGCGTTGTTTCCTCGCGCGTTCGAGGGAATGTATCTCATGATTGGGCGGCACGATGGTAAAAACCTGTACCTGATCAAGTCCGACACCCTTGGAAATTGGGGCAATGGCGAGTTGTTGCTCGAACCAAGATATCCTTGGGAACTGGTCCAGATCGGAAATTGCGGCCCGCCGATTGAGATCGATGAAGGCTGGTTGCTACTGACGCATGGAGTGGGCGCAATCCGAAAATATTCGATTGGTGCAGTGTTGCTCGATAAATCGGACCCGTCGCGCATCCTCGGACGCACAACTCATCCCATTTTGTCCTCGGCAGACGAGGATCGCGAAGGCTATGTCCCCAATGTCGTGTATTCGTGCGGAGGAATGAGGGTCGGGGATGACATTTTCTTGCCATATGGGGTTGCCGACAGCTCGATTGCCTTCGCGTTCCTGCCGATCAAGGAACTACTGGCATCGATGCAGTAATTTGATTGCACACCAACCAAGGCCACTGTGGGTGGTCAGTCCTGATGATGCTGAAGCAATTGGACCAGTTCCAAGGCTGTGCGACCTGCATAGTCCTTGTTGATTTCGGCGGTCAAACGCGACCGTGTATCCTCGCGAAGATGTTTGCGAATTTGGCCAAGTACGCGTGGCGGAGCCACCAGTATCGCGCGGCGTTCTGGATTCGCCATCTCGGCATTGAACAACTCGGTCATCTTCAACGTGAAATTATCTTCCTCGCGCTGATGCAAGTCTGTCGTTTCATATGCAGCGCGCGTATCGCTCCTGCTTTGGTTGACACGTCCGGGCCGGTCAGTGCCCATTTGAGCTGTCGAGGGAGATTCCCGGTGCTTTTCCGCCAGCAATTCCAGCTTTGGCGCGCGGTCCGTGGCCGCGTTGCGGAATAGCGACATCCTGCCGCCATCCATCACCATGATCAGCATGTCATGAGCAATCAGCATCCTCGGTCTCCTGTCAGCAGATCATGCTGTCGCACTATAGGAAGCGTTGGTCCTGTTGCGATAGGTATTGCTACGGAGGTTCGGAACCATCTTGCTTCTATCCGCTTCGGGCGAATGTGAAGAGCGGATCTGGCAACCACCGATCGACATTTTGCGAAAAATACTGCGTGCGGGATGCCCTTTTATTGCACTATGATGCAAATATCTTGAAAAGGAACTTGGCCAGCCGCGATGAAACAGATGCAGGATATTATCGACGGACATGCCCTCATCGACGGTCCATTGCTTCCATTGCTTCACGAGGTTCAAAAGGCATATGGTTTCGTGAGCGAAGACGCGGTCCGGATGATCGCCCACGCACTCAATCTCAGCCGTGCCGAAGTGCATGGTGTTGTCAGTTTTTACCACGACTTCAAGTCCAGCCCTGATCCCAGGCCCGTGATCAAGCTGTGCCGTGCAGAAGCTTGCAAGGCGCGGGGCGTTGAAGCGATCGCATTGGAGGCAGAGGCGCTGGCGGGAACGAGGATAAAGATCGAACCGGTTTATTGCCTCGGGCTGTGTTCGGTAGGACCAGCCGCGATGGTCAATGGCGAGGTCTATGCCCGATTGACCCGCGAACGGTTGGTCGAACTGGTCGAGCAGACATGATCGTACAAGTCTCAGATGACGCTGTTGCCTTGGCATGCGGCGCCGACGCGGTCGCGGCCGCTTTTGTGGAAGCGGGTGCAACTGTAGAGCGGGTGTCGAGTTGGGGAATGCACTGGCTGGAGCCGCTCGTCGCAATTGACGGCATCGGTTTTGGGCGGGTCTGCAAAACGGACGTGGCTTCCATATTGGACGGGAGCGCAGATTCTATAGGTCGAATTGAGGACCACCCCTTCCTGCGACGCCAGACACGCCTGACATTTCACCGGGCAGGCAAGACCCGTCCGCTGGACCTGGACGACTATGCTGCCACGGGCGGCTGGCAAGGTCTCGCCAAGGCACAGTCCATAGGCGCTTGCGAGACGATCGACCTTCTTGTCCAATCTGGCCTGAGGGGCCGGGGCGGCGCAGGTTTTCCGGCAGGGATCAAGTGGAGAACGGTGGCTGGTGCGGCAGGGCAGATCAAATATATCGTCTGCAACGCAGACGAGGGGGATAGCGGCACCTTTGCTGACCGCATGGTGATCGAGGGCGATCCGTTCCTTTTGATTGAAGGCATGGCGATTGCAGGTTTTGCAGTGGGTGCGACCAAGGGATATATTTATATTCGGTCTGAATATCCGCATGCGATTGCGAAGATGGAAGCCGCCATCGCTGTATCAGCACATCTCGTTTCACCCTTCAAAATCGAGCTGCGCGTGGGAGCTGGTGCCTATGTGTGCGGAGAGGAGACCGCGCTGCTCAACTCTATCGAGGGCAAGCGTGGCGAGGTCCGCGCAAAGCCTCCTTTGCCGGCGCATCAAGGTCTCTTTGGCCAGCCAACCGTGATCAACAATGTACTGACGCTTGCAGCGGTGCCCTGGATATTCGTGAATGGTGCAGACGCGTATGCAGCACTTGGCATGGGGCATTCAAAAGGGACGATGCCTATTCAATTGGCTGGAAACCTGAAGAATTCCGGGCTGTTCGAGACCGCATTCGGGATCACGCTATCCGAGCTGGTCTATGATGTTGGTGGCGGGACCGAATCCGGGCGCCCGGTACGCGCAGTTCAGGTCGGCGGACCGCTTGGAGCCTATATTCCACCCTCACAATTTCATTTGCCCTTCGACTATGAAAGCTTTGCCGAGGCCGACGCACTGATCGGACATGCAGGGATTGTAGTGTTCGACGACAGCGTAGACATGGCGCAAATGGCTCGCTTCGCGATGGAATTTTGCGCCATCGAAAGTTGTGGAAAATGCACGCCGTGCAGGCTGGGATCGACCAGGGGTGTGGAGACGATCGACCGGATAATCGCAGGCAAGTCCATCGAAGCCGATGTAGATCTCATCGCTGACCTTGCAGAGACAATGCGTTTTGGATCCCTGTGTGCGTTGGGCGGGTTTACTTCTTACCCTGTCATGAGCGCGATAAAGCATTGGCCTGAAGATTTCGGGCTTCCACCTTTTCGAGAGACCGCAGCGTCATGATCGAGGTTGCAAACTCTCAGGCCTTCAAGGTGAACCGGATCGGGCTGGGACAGGCAGGCGATACGATATTTGAACGCCAGGTGCCGATCGAGGTACCTGTAGCCCTGGAATATAGCGGGCTCGGATATGCAGTCATGATGGCGTCGCCTGGTGATCTTGAAGATTTCGCTATCGGACATGCAATTGCCGAAGGGCTGGTGGCAAACGCGAACGATGTATCTCAAGTCGATCTGGCCAGAGTTGATGGCGGGTGGGTGGTTCGCGCGCACTTGCCCGATACCGCGCGAGAGGCGCTTTACGCGCGCGCACGCACGCGCGTCTCGGACAGCAGCTGCGGCCTGTGCGGAGTTGAAAGTATTGGCGAGGCATTGCGTCCCTTGCCGGCTGTGCAGGCAGCTATACAGACAAGCCGCCAAGCCATATCTTTTGCCCTGGCCAGTCTCAATGACTACCAGCCGCTCAATCATGTGACCGGTGCTGTCCATGTCGCCGCCTTTTGCAGTGCAGACGGCAGGATATTGTACGCCCGTGAAGATGTCGGCAGACATAATGCCCTCGACAAGCTGGTTGGCGCGGTGCGACGTGCCGACCAGGACATGGGGGCAGGTTTTCTCCTTTTGAGTGCAAGATGCAGTTTTGAACTGGTTGAAAAAGCGGTGCGCTGCGGTGCGCCGATGCTGGTTACGATCTCGGCGCCTACGAGCCTTGCCATCGAACGCGCAAAGTCTGCAGGCCTGGCATTGGTTTGCCTTGCAAGATCCGATAGCGCACTCATTATCAACGAACCCCATGGTTCAATAACATGAAAGTGCTTGGCGCCATTCTGGCCGGCGGTGGTTCGACGCGCTTTGGAAGCGACAAGGCGATTGCCCTTTTTCATGGCCGCTCCTTATTGGAACATGCAGCCTCGTGCTTGTCGTTGCAATGCGATGCAATTGTGGTGGTGGGCAGGACACATGCAAGCCTTCCGTGCGCCGAAGATTTGCCAGCCCCCGGCATGGGTCCCCTCGGGGGGATTGCCGGTGCCATTGCCTTTGCCCAAAGTTCTGGGTTCGACCACGTGCTAAGTATTGGGGTCGATACGCTGGATATCCCGGCCGACCTGCGCGGTCAGCTGGTACCAGCGCCTGCTTATGTTATAAAACAACCGGTGATTGGGCTCTGGCCGGTTTCGGTCGGCGAATTGCTTGCCCAGATACTGGGCAGCAACGATCGTCATTCCATGCGGCATTTTGCCGAATCGCTCGGAGCACGTGCAGTCACACTTGCAAACGAGCCGGCCAATATAAATACGCAATCCGATCTCGCAGAACTGGAGGCGCGAAAATGACCTGTCAGCCGCAAGCAGACTTTGGGACGCCTGTATCGAAGAGCACCGAGCTGGTGACGCTCACCATCGACGGCCGCAGTATCACTGTGCCAGCAGGTACAAGCGTGATGCGGGCAGCGGCTGAACAGGGCACGCAAATCCCGAAATTGTGCGCAACGGACAGCCTGGCCAGTTTCGGGTCATGCCGCCTTTGCCTTGTTGAAATAGACGGACGCCGCGGGACACCGGCCAGCTGCACAACGCCGGTCGAACCGGCTATGGTGGTTCGCACGCAAACGCCGCACCTGCAAAAACTGCGCAAGGGCGTCATGGAACTTTACATCTCAGATCATCCGCTTGATTGCCTCACCTGCGGCGCCAATGGTGATTGCGAGCTCCAGGACCAGGCGGGAGCCGTTGGCTTGCGCGAAGTGCGTTACGACGTTGTGTCCTCGCATCTTGGCCAAGCGAAGGACCAGTCCAACCCCTATTTCGATTTTGATCCGAGCAAGTGCATCGCCTGTTCGCGCTGCGTTCGTGCCTGTGACGAGGTGCAAGGGACTTTTGCGCTGACGATGCAAGGCCGAGGCTTTGATTCGTTGATCTCGGCGGGTCTTGAAAGTGATGATTTCATGGGTTCGGAATGCGTTTCATGTGGGGCCTGCGTGCAGGCCTGCCCGACTGCAACCCTGATCGAGAAAAATGTCGTCGAAATTGGCACGCCAGAACGAAGCGTTGTCACTACCTGCGCCTATTGCGGAGTGGGCTGCACCTTTCGTGCGGAAATGCGCGGCGAGCAGGTGGTACGAATGGTGCCGGAGAAGTCGGGCAAGGCCAATCGCGGTCATTCATGCGTCAAGGGGCGCTTTGCATGGGGTTATGCGCAGCATAAGGAACGCATATTGAAGCCCATGATCCGCACGCAGATTGACCATCCCTGGCGCGAGGTGGAGTGGGATGAAGCCTTCGCTTATGCTGCATCAGAGCTCAAACGGATCAGTTCAGAATATGGTCATCACGCGCTGGGCGGGATTACGTCGAGCCGCTGTACCAACGAAGAGACATTCCTCGTCCAGAAATTGGTGAGAGCCGGCTTTGGCAACAACAATGTCGACACCTGTGCGCGTGTTTGTCATTCGCCCACCGGATATGGCTTGAAAACAACCTTTGGCACGAGTGCTGGTACGCAGGATTTTGACAGCGTCGAACAAAGCGACGTCATCCTCATCATCGGCGCAAATCCGACTGACGGCCACCCGGTGTTTGCAAGCCGCATGAAGCGTCGCTTGCGAGCAGGTGCAAAGCTGATCGTCATCGACCCGCGCCGGACGGATATCGTGCGTTCGCCGCACATCGAGGCGCAACATCACCTGGCACTGCGCCCGGGAACCAACGTCGCCGTGCTCACCGCCATGGCGCATGTGATCGTGACAGAATGTCTCGTCGACGAGGTCTTCGTCAAGGAACGCTGCGACTGGGCCGAATATCAGCACTGGGCCGACTTTGTCTCGCAACTTTGCAACAGTCCTGAAACGCTTGAGCCGGTGACAATGGTGCCTGCATCCGATCTGAGGGAGGCTGCAAGGTTGTTTGCAACTGGCGGCAATGGGGCGATCTATTACGGGCTTGGTGTGACTGAACACAGCCAGGGTTCATCCACCGTGATGGCAATTGCCAATCTTGTGATGGCCACAGGAAATATTGGTCGACCCGGGGTCGGCGTCAATCCCCTGCGTGGCCAGAACAACGTCCAAGGTGCCTGCGACATGGGGAGTTTTCCGCACGAGCTTTCCGGTTACCGTCATGTCTCCGATGGCAACACCAGGGCATTGTTCGAACGTGAATGGGGAGTGAGACTTGACCCGGAACCGGGCTTGCGTATTCCCAATATGCTCGATGCCGCGACTGACGGGCTGTTCAAGGCGCTGTACTGCCAAGGCGAAGACATCCTTCAGTCTGATCCTGATACGAGGCACGTGTCGGCAGGCCTTGCAGCCATGGAGTGCGTCATCGTTCACGATCTCTTCCTCAACGAGACAGCCAATTACGCGCATATCTTTTTTCCAGGTTCGACATTTCTCGAGAAGAACGGGACGTTCACAAATGCGGAGCGACGTATCCAGCCGGTGCGCAAGGTGATGGCACCGCTTAACGGGCTCGAGGACTGGCAGGTAACACAAGGTCTGGCCAGAGCCATGGGACTCGAATGGAACTACGCCCATCCATCAGAAATCATGGACGAGATTGCACGGCTCACTCCAAGCTTTGCCGGGGTCAGCTTTGATCGACTGGACGAAGCGGGATCGCTGCAGTGGCCCGTGACTGACCTTTGCCCAGATGGCTCCCCGATCATGCATGTCGACGGTTTCGTCCGGGGTAAGGGCAAGTTCGTTGTCACCGATTATGTCCCGACTGACGAGAAGACCGGTCCGAGGTTCCCGCTTCTGCTCACAACGGGTCGGATTCTCAGCCAGTATAATGTCGGCGCCCAGACAAGAAGAACTCAAAATGTTGAATGGCACCCGGAAGACTTGCTGGAAATCCATCTCGTAGATGCAGAAGATCGTGGTATCAAAACTGGCGATTGGGTCAGGCTTGCCTCGCGGTCCGGCGAAACGACGTTGCACGCAACGGTTACTGACCGCGTGGCGCCCGGCGTCGTCTACACCACTTTCCATCACCCAGCGACGCAGGCCAATGTGGTCACCACCGAGTTCAGCGATTGGGCCACCAACTGCCCCGAATACAAGGTAACCGCAGTCCAGGTAAGCACCAGCAATGGGCCGACACAATGGCAAGAACAATATGAGGCGCGAACCGCCAAGTCGCGAAGGGTTGAAGGCAGGTATGAGCGGCCATGACGACAGTGGAAAAACTGGTAATGATGACCAACCAGATTGCGGCGAACCTGGCCAGGGAAGCAGACCCCGCCAAGGCAACTGCGGAACATATCAGGCTGTTTTGGGACCCACAGATGAGAGCGATGATTGGGCAAGCAGGGGTCGATGGGCTGTCGCCCTGTGCCAAGCAGGCGATCAAATTGATCCAAACAAGGGAATTTGAGTGATTGGTCCTGGGGGTCATGTTACTGGCTTGGCAGTTGGTACGATCAACTGCCCGCATGATCACCATGAAAAACTGAAATTTCTCCATGATCAAGAGATCAAAAAGGAACCGCAATGATACCCTTCGTGACATTCTCGGACAAGCGAGGCCAAAAGATTTCGGTTAATCCCGAGT
>JBATDO010000137.1:0-6482 GCA_049663505.1 Sphingorhabdus sp. | reverse complement strand
ATGCTATACCCGCGATACTAGTGTGCCGCTATTGGCACCAACTGTTTGCCACGTCAATCACATGCGACAAAAAGCTGAAACGAAAAGGGCCGTCAAACGACGGCCCAAATCTGGAATTCATATTTGGGCTATCAATGCTTTTTGTTAGCCCAGATGGTCTTGTACGATAGAAATGTCAGAACCGTGAAGATGAGCAGGAAGCCAAGCGCCGCCCAACCCGCACTTTTGCGGTTTTCCATCTTCGGCTCGGCAGTCCATGTCAGGAATGCAGAAACGTCCTTGGCCATCTGTGCCTTGGTCGCTTTGGTACCGTCGTCATAAGTCACCTGATCATCACCGGTAAGCGGCGCTGCCATCGCAATATTGAGGTTGGCAAACCATGGATTGTAATGAAGCCCAGCAGGTGTTTTTGCATCTGGGAACTCCTTGAGAAGTTCTGCAGGCTGGTTGCGATAACCAAGCAAGAGCGAATAGACATAGGCGGGGCCGTTATGACGTGCCTTGGTGATTAGCGAAAGGTCTGGCGGCAATGCATTGTTGTTCGCAGCACGTGCAGCGGTCTCGTTTGCAAATGGAGCAGGGATCTTGTCTGCAGGGATCCCTGGTCGTGTTGCCGGCTCACCTGTTTCGGGATTGATCGACGGAACTTCAGTTTTCCATCCCTTCGCGATCGCTTTCACCTGGTCCTCGCTGTAACCAAGCTCGGCAAAATTGCGGAACGATATAAGGTTGAGACTGTGGCATGCAGCGCAAACCTCAGCATAGACCTTAAGGCCTCGTTGCAGCTGGCCCCGGTCGTATTTGCCAAAAGGACCGTCGTGCGGATATTTTTCCGCAAGTGGGAGCTGGTGGAATTCATGCTCGACAGTTGGAACCGCAGGTTCCGTTATCGCGGTGTAAGCGCTGTTGAAGAAAGAGATCAGCAGCATGCCGCTGAAAAACAATCCTACCAAAAATGCAAAGAGACGAACCATATTGTTGCGCTTTCCCTGTTAAGCGGCCGCGTTATCGAGCGGCTGGCCGGTGACAGCCTCGGTAATCGAATTTGGCAGCGGAAGCGGCTTTTCGATACGTGAGATAATCGGCAAGATGATCAAGAAATGGGCGAAATAATATGCCGCGAAAATCTGGCTAAGCATCACGTAGGGTTCTTGTGCTGGCATCACGCCGCAGTAGCCAAGGACCAAAATGCAAGGAATTAATCCGTACCAGAAGAATTTCTTGAACAGCGGACGATAGTTGCCCGAACGAACGGGGGACGTGTCCAGCCAAGGCAAGAAGAAAAGCAGCAAGATCGATCCGAACATGGCAAGCACGCCCATCAACTTGGCGGGGATCAGAACGATCCCGGTAAAAGGTATGGCGAAGTCCACGGTGAATGCACGAAGGATCGCGTAGAAGGGCCAATAATACCATTCAGGCACGATATGCGCCGGGGTTGATAGCGGATTTGCTGGAATATAGTTATCTGGGTGACCAAGCATATTCGGCGCAAAGAAAGTGACTGCGACGAAGAAAATCAGGAACACCCCAAGACCAAAGCCGTCTTTCGCTGTGTAATATGGATGGAAAGGCACCGTGTCCTGTTCTGCTTTGACGCTTACACCTGTCGGGTTCGACGAACCTGGTATATGCAGCGCCCAGATGTGCAGAATGATTACGCCGGCAATCACGAATGGCAAAAGATAATGCAGCGAGAAGAATCTGTTGAGAGCAGCCTGATCTGGAGCAAATCCACCAAGGATCCATTGACGTAACGGTTCGCCTACAACGGGTATCGCTGAGAAGAAACCGGTAATCACCTGCGCACCCCAGAAGCTCATTTGGCCCCATGGCAAAACATAGCCCATGAAACCTGTTGCCATCATGAGGAGGAAAATCACCACGCCCAGAAGCCAAATCATCTCGCGCGGCGCCTTGTAGGAACCAAAATATAGCCCACGGAAGATATGGATATAAACCACGATGAAGAAGAAGCTCGCGCCGTTCATATGGGCATAGCGAATGAACCACCCTGAATTTACGTTGCGCATGATGTGCTCAACACTGTTGAACGCTCCATCAACGCTTGCATAATAGTTCATCGCAAGAATGATACCGGTGACGATCTGGATCATCAGGCACACACCGGCGAGAACACCAAAATTCCAGAAGTAATTGAGGTTGCGCGGTACCGGATAACCGGCCCCAACTGCATTATACACGAGACGCGGCAAGGGCAGACGTTCGTCAACCCATTTCATCACAGTACCTTGCGGCTGATATTCTTTTGCCCAGGGGAAGCTCATTTCGGTCTTGCTCCTTAGCCGATTTTCACGACAGTGTCGGACAGGAAAGAAAATTCCGGAACCGCCAGATTTAATGGTGCTGGGCCCTTACGGATACGACCAGCAGTATCATAATGCGAACCATGGCAAGGGCAGAAGTAGCCGCCATATTCGCCCTTAACTTCTCCAGCTGCTGCACCAAGCGGCACGCAACCCAGATGGGTGCACACGCCCAAGGTGATGAGCCAGTTTTCCTTGCCCGGCTTGGTGCGCTCTGCAAGCGTCTGAGGTTCACGCAATGAACCTAAATCAACCTTGTTCGCCGCAGCGATTTCCGCGGGTAGTAAGTTCCTGATAAAAATAGGTTGCTTGCGCCAGCTTGTCTTGATGGCCTGTCCCGGTTCGATCGAGGCAACATCGACTTCAATCGACGCCAGCGCCAAAACATCTGCACTTGCACTCATGGTCGACAGCGCTGGCAGGGCAACGGCCACTGCCCCAACACCTGCAAAGCTTACCGCTGCAATGTTAATGAAATCTCGGCGCCGAACGCCGTCATCCGGCCTCGCCTCCATCGGAGCACCGCTTGATATCGGCGCTTCGGCTGGCTGTTTGGTTGTACCTGTCGTTTTCTTGACCGTAGCCATATGCTGCCCTTATTTACGACGCGGATGTGAAGCCCGCAATTTCGTCAAAATCCCCTAGCTCCGTCTTGATAGGGCCGTTTTCCAGCCCGTCCCGCCAGAGCGATTCAGCGGCCTGATAGACGCCTTTTTGCCAATTTGCCAACAGGGAATTTGGACGATATCCTACTAAATGACTGCACTCTAATTGCAAATAGCGAAAGTGACGGAAAATTGCCACTTTTGCTTGCCTATGATAATTAAGTGCGCCTAAAGGGCGTCCCTTTGATTTGGTTATTGTTGGAGTGAACGAAATGGCGACGTCTTGGACGCCAGATAGCTGGAGGAATGCGACGGGCATTCATATGCCCGAATACAAAGACCTGGCTGCCCTGGCTGCGACCGAAGAAACGTTGCGCAATTATCCACCGCTCGTCTTCGCAGGAGAAGCCCGCAACTTGACCGCTGATCTTGCACAGGTTGCAGAAGGAAAGGCGTTTCTTTTGCAGGGCGGCGATTGCGCTGAGAGTTTCGCTGAGTTTCATCCAAATAATATCAGGGATACCTTTCGCGTCATCCTGCAAATGGCAGTCGTATTGACATTCGCCGGCAAGGTGCCTGTTATCAAGCTTGGAAGGATGGCGGGGCAGTTTGCAAAGCCGCGTTCTGCGCCAACAGAAGTGATTGGCGGCGTTGAGTTGCCCAGCTATTTCGGTGATATCATCAATGATATCGAATTCGTAGCAGAGGGAAGAGAGCCGGATCCGGCGCGTATGATACGCGCATACAGCCAGGCAGCGTCCACGCTCAATTTGCTTCGAGCGTTCTCCAACGGTGGATATGCGAATTTGCAGCAGGTACATGCCTGGACCCATGATTACATGGGACGCAGCCCGTGGGCGAAAAAATACAAGGAAACGGCAGACCGCATCGGTGAAGCGCTGGATTTCATGTCAGCGTGCGGCGTTACGCCGGAAACCGTTCCGCAAATCAAGGGCACGACCTTTTATACAAGCCATGAAGCGCTGTTGCTGCCTTATGAGCAAGCGATGACTCGACAGGACTCATTGACTGGTGGTTGGTACGACACTTCAGCCCACTTCTTGTGGATTGGTGATCGAACACGTTTTGATGGGTCTGCACATGTCGAGTTTCTGCGTGGCATAGGTAATCCTATTGGCCTTAAGTGCGGTCCAAGCCTTGAACCTGATGCGCTGTTGCGTATGCTTGACTTGCTAAATCCAGCACGCGAGGCCGGGCGAATTACGCTAATTTCGCGCTTTGGGCACGACAAGGTGGAAAGTGGACTTCCGCCCTTGGTACGAGCCGTGACGCGATCTGGGCACCCGGTAATCTGGTCGTGCGATCCGATGCACGGAAATGTGGTGAAATCGGCAAGTGGCTACAAGACTCGCCCTTTTGAACGAATTCTCGCAGAAGTACGCGGCTTTTTTGCCGTTCACCGCGCAGAAGGCAGTTTTGGCGGAGGAATCCACATCGAGATGACGGGCCAGAATGTGACTGAATGTACAGGAGGGGCCGTTGCGGTAACAGACGAAGGCTTGGCGGACCGTTATCACACCCATTGCGATCCAAGGCTCAATGCTGCCCAATCACTCGAGCTTGCATTCCTGTTAGCAGAAATGCTGAACCAGGAATTGACCGAACGTGCGAGAAAAGCCGCATGATCCGCAATGTCATCCAAGGTACGGCCGTAAAGTCAGGTATCGGCTTTGGCAGCGCGTTGGCGATGGTTATCAGTTACACAGCTCACAAGTCCGTTTTATGGGCAATCATTCACGGAATTTTTAGCTGGTTTTACGTGATTTACTTCTTGTTGAGATCGTAACGCTGCGTAAAGACATCTATTGCTTGCACGCTTGCAGCGACTGTCCCTATGGGTGAGCGATGAAGCGGCCAATTCTGCCTCTATTGTTTTTCGCCGCTCTTTCGGGCTGTTCCAACTCGATTGAAACACGGGTCGACAGTGCGGGACAATCTTCATCCACGCCCTTCAACTTATCCTATGATTTCTCGGCTTCGCGCCCAGCGGAAATGGAGGCAGCCCATCGTGCTGTAGTCGAGGCGCTTGGTGCCAAGGGTTATGTGATTGCCGAAAATGCTGTTGCGCATCTGGAAGTAACACTATCGTCACGGCCGGCGCGCCTCGCGCTAGGAACGGCGGAACATGCGAGCAGCCTGTCGCCTGCAAAGAAGAAAAAGCCACTTCAGAATTGCGATGACAAGGAATATCGCCTCGTCGTCACGATCACCAAATTAGATGGTGGCAGCGTGATATATCGCGGAAGTGCTGCAGAATATCATTGTCATCTGCCGCTAGCCCAGGCAGTTCCTTTATTGGTTTCAGCGGCTCTTTCCGATTTGGGCAGGCCGCGCGGAAACTATTCTGTTTCACGCAGAGGCAAGGATTGAGCATCCATCTCATCGGATGTCTTGTGCAGACTGACTGAAAAACATGCGCCCGCCTCGGCACTGTTTCTTGCAACGACCGTGCCGCCATGGCGGGTTATCACAGCATGAACAAATGTAAGGCCAAGACCGATGCCCTTGGCCCGCCCCTTTTGTCCTGACCCGGTCGTAAAGCGTTGAAACAATAGGGGTAGTGAATCGCTGTCAAGGCCCGGCCCCTGGTCGCAGATTGTGACTGAACACAATTGTCCATCTTCCTCGACAGCGATTTGTATTTCTCCACCATCGGGACTGAATTTTATGGCATTGTCTAAAAGGTTAGCAAATGCGCGTGACAAAGTGTCTGGCTCTGCGGATACAAAAGCAAAGTTGCTATTGTCGATCACAACAATTTCAATCTTGCGTTCCTTGGCCAAGGGCCAGAAATCATCAGCTGTTTCGCGTACCAAATCGGCAAGCAACACTTCCTGGCTGTCAAAATCAGTCTCCGCCATGCGAGCCATTTCGACGAAGTCCTGAGCAAGTTTCATCGTTCGTCGCGCGTTCGATGCTATTCGTTTTTTTGCCTCTGCGTCAATTTCTCCTTCAAGCAAGGCAATGATAGTTGACTGCGGAGCCCGCATGTCATGTGAAAGAAGTTGCAGCACCTCTTCGCGTTCTGCTTCTGCCTGCGCGAGAGCGGTAATGTCGGTAAGATAGTGAATATGACCACGCAGAATGCCGGAGTCGCTGCGAACGGCCGATCGCCGCATAACAAACACACGCGCCAAAGGAGATACGAATCGGACAAGTTCAGCGTCCAGATTGGTAGGGCCTGGTTCAGTGTGCTCACGCGACTCGATATAGCGATCCACTTGATCACGATGTTCACGCACCACCATTTGGTCGAGTGCTTCGGACATCGTCATACCCGATATTTTCCGGTTCAAACATTCGTCCAGTTTTCGATTGGTCAAAGTGACCTTACCCCAGGGGTCGGTTACAAACATGGGGTCGGGCAAATCTGCCAATGTATCTGAAACAAAACGCCGCAGGTCTCGCATCCTGTCAATCGCGCCAGCCAATGCCTCGCTTTGCCGGCCAACAAGATCAGTTGTTGGGTTTGGCGTTACAGGTAGCGGAATCACCTCGCCTTCGTTTTCAAGTGCCCCCAGTTTAGAGC